>CAVDGK010000005.1:0-26438 GCA_963607995.1 Oscillospiraceae bacterium
CCCCCCGGGTAATGCCCACGATGGTGCCCCGGGCATACTGATTCCAGTAAGGAGCTCCAAGACCGGTAAAAGCCGGCACCACGTAGCATCCATTTGTATCCTTCACCTTGTTGGCCATATATTCGCAGTCGGCGGAAGAGTCTATAAGACGCATCTCATCCCGAAGCCACTGAATGGCAGCCCCTGCCACAAATACCGATCCCTCCAGGGCATAATTTACCTTGCCGTCAAGTCCCCAGGCAATGGTGGTAACCAGACCATTATCCGTAAAGACCGGTTCCTCTCCTGTATTCATAAGAAGAAAACCGCCTGTGCCGTAAGTATTTTTCGCCTGACCTTTTTCGAAACAGGTCTGGCCAAAAAGGGCGCTCTGCTGATCCCCTGCTGCTCCGGCAATGGGAATCTCCCCACCAAAAAGGGAAGCTTCCGTCACACCCATAATACCGCTGGAAGGTACCGGTGTCGGCAGCATGGAAGCGGGAATATTAAGAAGTTTCAAAAGATCTTCATCCCACTTAAGGGTTGTAATATTAAAAAGCATGGTACGGGAGGCATTTGTATAATCCGTTACATGGACTTTTCCACCAGAGAGCTTCCAAATGAGCCAGGTTTCCACAGTTCCGAAAAGTAATTCACCATTTTCCGCTCTCTCCCGGGTTCCCGGCACATTTTCCAATATCCAGCGAATCTTGGTACCGGCAAAATAAGCATCGATGACAAGACCGGTCTTCTTCCGGATCATATCCGTATAGCCCTGGGTCTTCAATTCATCGCAGTACTCCGCGGTACGACGGCACTGCCAGACGATGGCCGGACACACCGGCTCACCGGTTTCCTTATCCCAGACAATAGCCGTTTCTCTCTGATTGGTAATGCCGATGGCTGCAATATCCTCAGCTGTAACCCCGATCTTTGCCATGGCTTCCGTGGCCACCCCCAACTGACAGGCCCAGATTTCATTGGCATTATGTTCCACCCAGCCCGGCTTCGGGAAATACTGCTTAAATTCCCGCTGAGCCACGCTGATCATCTCAGCTTTCTTGTTAAAAAGAATGCAGCGACAACTGGTGGTTCCCGCATCAAGCGCCATAATATACTTTTCAGCCATAGATCTTCTCCTTTCAGTTTCCCAGAAGAGGCTTGATTTCCTCCTCCAAAACTTTCTTCAGTTCCTCCATACAACAGACATAATATTTAAACTTAGGCAGTGCCTTCTCCTGCTCTGCCTTATAACGGCCAAAATCAATGGATGACTTAATAACACCGGCATTAGGAATTTCACCATTCCGATAATGCAAGGCGGCATACATAACATCATCTTTCGAAGCATACCAGGCAAGGCAAAAATCCGTCACTACCCGGTCAATGCACATCTCCTTCATATTTTCCACGATATTTAAAATAGAATGGCCCCGGTACTTCTCTTCATTTTCCTCGATATCCGCTACCAGCTCTGTCATAAGGTCTGCTACCTTAGGATTTTCCTTGCGAAGTTCTTCGATGTACTGCTTAATCTCATCGATCTGCTTCTTTTTCTCCTCCGGTGTCATAGGTTCAGAATCATCCCTGGGTGAGACAATATTCTGGATCAGGTTGATGATGTACTCGTAATCAATCTTGGTGGAACTATAAGCCATAAGCTCATAATTCACATCCACAATGGGTCCATCTTCCCCTCCCGTTTTCGGATCTATAATTTCTGCCTTTGCATTTAGGTAGACCGCTACATAATCCTCATACTCTTCCATGGAAAGACCGTAATCCTGAAGCATCTCCGTCCGGTAAACCGTAAAGGCCTGAAGCTGGGCAAATACCCTGTCAAACTCCTGAAAAAGCTTCACGAAAATCTTCTTCTCGTCCCTGGACATAGACGGAACGTCCTGGGGCTTTGGTGCACAGACTCGGACAGCACCAAGAGCCTTTCTAAAGGCCGGTTCCACCTCATCCCATTCCGCATAAAGGACGGAGCCTGTGCTGCCTGCAGAATAAAGCTTCACGGCTCCATCCACCGCTTCCTTGAAAAGTTTAGGAGCCTCAAAAGTAACAATCTGGCCATAGGCTTTATTTTTGTCAAAAATGCGATTCGTCCGGGAAAAAGCCTGAATAAGATCATGGGGTCCCATAGGCTGCCGGTCAATGAAAATGGTAGAAAGGCAGGGAGCATCAAACCCTGTCAGCAAACGATCCACTACGATCACCAAATCCAGCTGCTCACTTCGACTTAAATACCGATCCTCCTTCCGGGCCAGACGTTTATTTAAATTGTCATTATAGTTCTGAACATTGGACACATCATATGTCGTGTTGAACATGGCATTGTAGTCATCAAGGGATCCCTGCATTTTCTCCTGATTGACGTGGGAGCCTTCCTCATTTTCCGTGACGGAATAGGTAATGGCAAACTTAGGAAAGTCCGGCAGTACCTGCTTCATCCTCTCATCAATCTTAAGAGAAGTCTCACCCTTCTTGACCCGGGTCAGAAGATCATAATATTTCTGTGCCACCTGAATGGAACTGGTGGTAAGAATAGCTTCATAAGTTTTTCCCTTGCCATTCTGGAATCCAAGCTTGTGATAGGACTTATTTAAAATAATATCCAGAACGCTGAGCATATGGGCTTCATTATCATAAATGGAGCTATCTGTCTCATCCGCCATACCCTTAGGTCCCAAATGTTCCACCTGGAAGCCTAAAACGGCCCCGTCATGGATGGCATTCTGAATGGTATATTTGTGGAGGCACGATCCATAAAGTTCATCAGTCGTCCGGGGCAGATCACCAAGCTGGGGATAAGGATTTTCCGCAAAGCGAGGCGTTCCGGTAAAGCCAAACCAAAGGGAGTGAGCAAAGAATCTCTCAATTTCCCGTTTCGTCTTAGGGGTTACGGCCCGGTGACACTCATCCACCACGAAAGCGATTTTCATATTGCGCAGCTTTGTATATTCCGAAGTGCCTTCCGTCAACCTTCTGGAAATCAGAATCTGAAGTTTCTGGATGGTGGTAACGATCACCTGCCGGTCATCGGATTTAAGCTTCTTTTTCAGATCCGTGACGTTGTCTGTATTATCCACATCGATAAGATCCTGATTGGCATAAGCCTTAAAAGCCATGGTGGTCTGGGTATCCAGATCCTTTCGGTCAATCAGAAAAATAGTCTTGTCAATGGATGGAATATCCATGAGAAGATTCCGGGTGGCTTTGTAAGATGTCAGCGTCTTGCCGCTGCCGGTGGTATGCCAGACATAGCCGGAAGTACCGCTTTTTGAAGCCTCCCGAATGGATTCGATAGCATGGATCTGGTAGGGACGAAGAAGGATAAGTCTTTTGGCATCCTGATCCAGCACCGTGTAACGGGCTACCATTTCATGGGCCTCTGGAATGCGAAGAACACATCTGGCAAAATCAAGATAATCGTTGACGGGATTATTTTTCCCATCCACCCAGCCGCTCATAAACTTGGGATTGAGATCTCTATCAGAGGCTGCTGCAAAATATTTCGTGTCCACTCCATTGCTGACTACAAACATCTGAAGAGCGGAAAAAATGCCCTTAAAGACACCTTCACCGATATATTTCTTGATTTGATAGAAAGCCTCCATATAGGAGTGCTGTTTATTTTTTAGTTCAATGTGAATCAGAGGAAGACCGTTGATCATAAGGGTGACATCAAAACGACGATTGCGATGAATGCTGCTCCCCGCCTCGGCCTTTTCCTCATCAGTCTTTAAGGCTTCATACTGATTAATGACCTCATAGACGCTGGAACCGCCGGCAATGTGTTCATGGTTCATCACCACCAGGTGAAGTTTCTCCGTATCCCGCTGGACATGGACCATGACTTTGCCATTTTCACCCACCAGCCATTCTCCCGCCTTATAGAAACTGGAGAAGGCGAGCTGGTTCTTTACCTGTTCAAATTCCGAGTCAGATAAAGGCTCACCGTTTAAGCGGTCTTTATTATTCTGCTCCAGAATATATTTAAAATTGGCCCAGAGATCTTCCTCGGTCTTCAGGTCCGGGCGATAAGTCCACTGGGAATCTCCATAGATCAGCTGATCGATCAGCTTCTGCTCTATCAGGCTTTCTAATTCCGGCATATGATTCATCTCCATTGCAGTCATTCAAGTCATACTTGTTGGTTCAATATTTTAATCTAATAATTTTCCGGCCTCATAAGAATATCTAATATAATCCGAATTACGAAGAAAATGCACCAACTTTTTTCACTGCCAAATCCAGTTCCAAATCATGCAGACCATAATATGCTTTTTCCAGGAACTTAAGCGGCACTTTGGAAATCACTTCCCTGCTGGGTATATTGTAATACCACTGATAATAAGCATAAAACTCTCCCAGCCAGTCCGCCTGAAATCCTTGCAGACTCTTTCCGGGTTTTGCGTTATATTCATCAATTTTCAAGAAATATTCCCACAAGGTCGGTGCATCCATTGTCATGACATAGGCTTGTGATTCATCAATACTTTGGCGAGTTTTGCTTTTCATGTATGTTTCTATGAAGTTTTCCGTATCTTTATCCGGAAAATTTTGTGCAAAAAAATCAAACAATTTTCCCTGTGCTTCAACAACATCATTTAAATATTCAATTGCATATGCTCCCATTTACATCACCTCACAATAATGTGCTGAATACCTTCGTTACTTTATTAGCATCAGAATCGATCAAATCTTTCATTTTCTTTCTGGCTGAAATATCCCGCTGATTATATTGCGCATTAAAATCATTAAAGTCCACGGAAAACAGTTGATTTTCAAGTTCATGTAAGCATTTATAGGCTAATTCAGATTTTATACAGTACTGGATACCCAATCCGCCTAAGGACAACAGTTCTTCCAATATTTCTATATCTATTTCATCGCGGACAAAGGATTTTGCAATGTAGAAATACGAAGCATTTGCTCTCCAGCCTTTTATAACATCATATCCGGATGTTTCCAGTCCATACTTTTCTATAAATTTTTTTGACAATACCCTGTATCGCTTCGAATCAGCCGCTGCCCGATGTTTCATTAATTCTGCCAGCCAGCAAAGTATTCCTTCTTTTTGAAAATCAAGAATTTT
Organism: Oscillospiraceae bacterium; assembly: GCA_963607995.1. GTDB lineage: Bacteria > Bacillota > Clostridia > Lachnospirales > Lachnospiraceae > Chordicoccus. The sequence goes on from CAVDGK010000005.1 coordinate 5,081, forward strand.
TAATCCTTCCGTATCCAGTTCGTATTTATGAACCCATCCATTGGATTCATCAGGACGACACACAGACCATTCTTTTGCCAGTTCAATATCTTCTGTAAGGTAAAATCCTTTTCCATAATCATGGCGTTCTTCCCCCAGACCATATTGGGGCCTTACTTCCTTATTAGGGTTGCCATGATAAAGTACTATTTTTTCCATTTTACTTCCTCATACGAACAGATTTTGCAGCATGAATTTTTTTATGGTTTGTAATTCGTTGCACTTACGCTGGTGAAGAGTGATGAGGTGATCGAGGTTGGAGAAATAAGCTCCTATTTTGGTTTGTTCATTCTTCTCTGGAACTTGAATTTCAAACTCCGAATACTCCTGTGCATTAACTCCTGGCTGTCCTGAACGCTGAGAAGTAACTGCAATATACTTGTTATATTTGTCTGTCAGCGTATTCTGAAATACAAATTCAGCATCGTATTCTTCCTTAATCCTTGCACGAATTAAGAAGCCAGCATAGTAAACCAAGCCATCGGAATCCCTGTAAATATAGGATTTTCCAACACTTGCACCTGTTCTAGCAAACAGAATATCGCCCTCAGCAAGTTTATAATTTTCGGCACCATTCAAATCAACATCCGGAGAAGTCAAACCATCTGTTAAAAATTCATGTGTATTATCATCTATATCCGTGATTCTGATGTATTTGTTTTCCCCATCATATTCTTTTGCAGCTGCATTCAATCCATACTCAAAAGAAGAAGCTATCTCTCCGAGCTTACGCTGTTCCCACGGGTCAGTAAATCCGGCGAAGCGAATTTCGGGGACGGACTGGCCATTTTGGGGGAACATTTTTTGAAGCATAAATTTCTTCAGAGTTTTCATCTCGTCACACTTACGCTGGTGAAGAGTGATGAGGTTGTCGAGGTTGCTCAAATGCTCTGCTATTTTCTTCTGTTCATCCAATTTCGGTACAGTGATTGGAAGTATCTTTATCAATTCCGCATTGTAACTTTGCTGTTTTGTTCCCTGTGTGTAGTTAAGTCCATACTCTTCGCCAACTTTCCTATACCACTGAAATAAAAACTCTGAGGTGAGTAAATCTTTCTTAGGAAACAATGCCATGCAGGACTGATTAAGCGTTGTATCAAAGCCCAATAATGCACAGTTTCCACGAGTTCCGGCTGCCTCAAGACCTGTAATCGCCATTACAAATGTTCCCTTAGGGACGATTCTCAAGTTCGCAGCTTTCTGTCCTTCTTCAGTTATCGTTTCAATACTGTCATATACAGTGCCACGATTTAATTCACCACTTGATAGCCAACTGATATTTCCATCCCAGTACTCACACTTATTTCTTGATGGAGTTTGACCATTGTACATGTCATCAAGCACATCCCCCAACTTACGCTGTTCCCAAGGGTCAGTAAATCCCTTAAACCTAATTTTCGGTTTATTCATTTCTTACCCCTCCATTTTTCCCATCAGATCATGAAGGGCTGCCATGACATTTTCATCATCTGAGGTCAGTTCCTTAAGGAGGGATGTAAAGTCACTCTGTACTGCTTTCGTTTCCGCATCCGTCTTCTGCATTTCCGCAAGAAGAGCTTTCAAATCAACATCCTCTTCCTTTTCAAAATTATCAACATAGCGGGGAATATTTAAGTTGAAATCATTATTTTCAATATCCTCAAAAGTAGCCAGGAAGGATTCTTTATCCACTGTTTCCCTTCTATTATAGAGAGACAGTACTTCATCAATGTGGACATCCGTCATGGAATTCTGCTTCTTTCCCTTTTCAAACTTCTTCGAAGCATCGATGAAGAGCACATCCCGGCCCTCCCGCTGCTTCTTCAGAACGATGATACAGGTAGGAATGGATGTATTATAGAAAAGGTTAGCCGGCAGACCGATCACGGCATAGATATGACCATCCCGAAGAAGCTTCTCCCGGATTTTCCCCTCTGCCGCACCACGAAAAAGCACCCCGTGAGGCAGAACGATAGCCATGGTTCCGCTATTCTTTAAATGATAGAGACCGTGAAGCAGGAAGGCATAATCCGCCTTGGATTTGGGAGCCAGAACCCCATATTCACTGAACCGCTCGTCCTGAAGGAAACCGGGAGCTGCACTCCAGTTGGCGGAATAGGGCGGATTCATGAGAACCAGATTGAAATTATTTTCTTCATCTGTGGGCCAGTCCCCATCCAGGGTATCGCCATTGCGAAGCTGCTGATTTTCTGCGGCGATGCCGTGAAGAAACATATTCATGCGGGCCAGATTGTAAGTAGATGTATTAAGCTCCTGACCATAATATTTGATATATTTCGGTTCCTTAGCATATTTTTTTACATTAAGAAGGAGGGAGCCGGAACCCATGCAAGGATCGTAAACCGCAAGCCCTTTTTGTTCTTCCTGGCCGGCGATGGCGATGCGAGTCAGGATCTTGGAAACCGCCTGAGGCGTATAGAATTCCCCGGCTTTCTTACCTGTTTCTGAAGCGAACTGACCGATGAGATATTCATAGGCATTGCCCAATATTTCTGCATCGGAATTTAAAAGGTCGGCCTTGTCGATTTCCTTAATGAGGCTCGATATGGTATCGTTCTGCTTCTGATCTCCGGTGCCAAGACGATTGGAGTAAAGATCGATATCCGTAAAGAGGTCAGCGAAAATGGATTCGCTCTGCTCAATATTATTGAAGCCCTTCTGCAGCATTTCACGGCTGAAAGCATTATTTCTGGCTTCTTCTGCAAAAGCGGTATAGGTAAGGTCGGGTTCCAAAACGTAATGGCACTCATCCTTTAGCTCTTTTTTAAATTCTTCAGCCGTATCATCCTGAAGGGCTTCTTTATAAGATTCCAGAGCCTCAGTCAGGGAGGCGGGCTTTTCGTCTGTCAAAAGGTCATAAGCCTTGATGAGGAAGGTGTCTGAGAGATATTTATAGAAAACGATTCCCAGAAGGTAATCCTTATATTCATTAGCGTCCATTTTGGAGCGCAGGATATCTGCACCGCTCCAGAGAACGCTGATCAAATCTTTACTATTTTCCTGGTCTGCCATTTCGCTTCCTCCGATTGGGTTTATTTTATGAGTAGGTAAAAAGATCGTATTCACCCCATATGATACACGGATTGCTACGCACTATGCGCTCCCGCAAGCAAACTTGCGTCGGAGTTTTAGACCTTCGACCCTTGTATCATATCATTTTAACATATCAACTGATTGAAGGGGCTATTGTTTACGTTTTTGAAAGGCGGCAGATAGGAATGGTCAAAGAAATGGCTTTTTAAAAGATAGTTCTTTATTTAATAGAAATATAACAAATCCAATTGCCGCGCATTCATGGACGCTGCCTGGATTTGTTGCTAAGATTCAAATGTATGGTCTGAAGGAAGAATGCGGATGCATTTTCTATGTGATGCCCTCGAGTCTTAGAAAGAGGGTGATGCCTGTGAACACAATGGAAGTTTTGACTCTATTGCTTGTTATATTTGCGGCACTATCGTATTTAGATAATCACACAAAAAAATAGCATCCTGCTCGCCCAAGTAGATGCTATCTTTTCACACATTTACAGAGGGTTGATCGGATGATGCATCCGATGACCTTCCTAAAACGATTATACAGGGAGAGGTTTGCCGATGCAAGCCTCTTCTGAAACAAGCAGGAAAAAGCCGCCTTACTCGCAACTAAAGTCACGAGTGTGCGGCGGCTGAATAATCACTAATAACGCAAAACTGCCTGCAAGATGAATTTTTATCTTTTCATTATTTAGAAAGATCTGTCTCTAATATAATCTTTCTCACCGGCAGGATGCTGTTTGGTGACATGGAAAGTTCATCCACGCCCATTTTCAGGAAGGTCTGGGTTAGGGTCGTATCCGCTCCCAGTTCTCCACAGATGCCAACCCAGATGCCGGCTTTATGCCCATTATCCACAACCATCTGGATCATACGAAGGACAGCAGGATGATGGGGATCATAGAAAGCATCCAAACTTGGATTCTGCCTGTCAATGGCCAGGGTATACTGCGTCAGGTCATTGGTGCCGATGCTGAAGAAATCCACTTCTTTTGCCAGTTCATCGCTGACCATAACCGCTGCCGGTGTCTCGATCATGACACCCTGCTTCGGTTCTCCGAAGTCCACTCCCTGGGCCTTCAGTTCTTCCTTCACCTCGGCCACGATCTCCTTGATGCGTTTAACTTCCTTAACGCTGGTGATCATGGGATACATAATGAAAATATTACCGTAAGCACTGGCTCTAAAAAGGGCTCTCAGCTGGGTCTTGAAGATTTCCGGACGGGTCAGACAGATGCGGATAGCCCGACATCCCATAGCCGGATTTTCTTCTTTTTCCATTTCAAAATAGTCACACTTTTTGTCAGCGCCGATATCCAGCGTCCGGATAATGACCGGTTTTCCCGCCATGGTTTCGGCAACTGTCTTGTAAATCTGGAACTGCTCCTCTTCTGTTGGGAATGTCTCCCTTTCCAGATAAATGAATTCGCTTCTGAAAAGGCCGATACCGCCCGCATCATTCTGGAGAACGGTAGCCAGATCCTTGCTGTTTCCAATATTGGCATAAAGCATGATCTTCCGACCGTCGATGGTTATATTTTCCTTACCCTTCAGATTTTTGAGAAGTTCCTTCTTCTCCAGATCCTCATCCCGAAGTTTCTTCATTCTCTCCAGAAGTTCATCATCAGGTTCAATGTAGATACTGCCGGTTTTTCCATCAACGATGGCCATCTTGCCATCAATGGAATCATCCAGCGGAAGATCCTCCACACCGATGAGGGCCGGAATGCCCATGGTTCTTGCCAGGATAGCTGTATGGGAATTGACGGAACCATGAACGGTAACGAAAGAAAGGATCAGGTCTTTATTCAGCTGAACCGTCTCCGATGGAGCCAAGTCATCTGCTACGATGATCACCGGTTCATCAGCTCCGGCGATTCCTACATGTTTACCGGCCAGAACGGAAATAAGTCTTTCAGAAATATCCTTAACATCCGCTGCTCTTCCCTGCATGTATTCATCATCCATGGAAGCAAACATCTGGGCAAAATTATCACCAGTGGATGCCACGGCATATTCTGCATTCACCTGCTGGATCTTGATAATATTTTCAATGGATTCATTGTAATCTTCATCTTCCAGCATCATCTGATGGATTTCGAAAATGGCGGCATTGGCTTCGCCGACTTCTTTAAGGGCCTTGTCATAAAGCCCCACCAACTGTTGCATAGCCTCTTCCTTAGCCTCATGGAAACGCTGGATTTCACAGTCTGCATCTTCCACTTTCTGGCGTTTCACCTGCTGCTGGTCTTTTTTGTAGACGCTGATCTTGCCAATGGCGATGCCGCCAAATACACTTTTTCCAAGGTAGGTCATCATCTGTCCTCTCCTCCGTATCTAATCCTGCTATTATGGACAAAGAAATTTTCACGTTCATAGTCCGTATCCGTCATCAAATCTTGGCTTATAATAGCACATTTTATGAAACCTTGTCAGTATTTTTATGAAATTGGTTTCATGTAAAATAATATAAAAATCAAGGCATTTTCTTGGTAGTTTTGCCCCAATACCTTTTTCTCCTTTCTCCTGCAAATGGGTTCTGACTGCTGTTCCGTTTTATTTAAATATCCCCAACCGAATAATGAGCACACTCGAAGATTATTTTTCGTATCGAATCATTCATTTCTGCTCCGCACTTTCCGGGCAGATTGTCCCACCCGGCACCTATTTTAGTTTTAGGAACCATCCCAATGGTAATGGGTTTTCTTTTTTAAATTTTATAAAAGATCACCTGCTTCCTTCCATCATGCTATAATGCAGAAAGATTATGCGGAGGTTTTTCTATGACAAAAGATGAAGTTCTGACTATATTAAAGCAGCACGATGATTATGTTTCCGGTGAAATGATCAGCCGGGGACTTGGCATCAGCCGTGCCGCTATCAATACAGCTGTTAAATCCCTCAGAGCTGCCGGCTATGAGATCGAATCTTCCACCCGCCGGGGCTACCGTTTAAAAAATGCTCCTGATGCCTTAACTTCAGGGGAGCTGCTCTCTTATCTTGGTGCAGAGAGAATGAAAACCGTGGCGGTTTATGAGGTAACGGATTCCACCAATAAACGTATCAAGGATTTTGCCGACGAAGGGGCTCCTGCCGGACAAACTGCCATTGCTAATGAGCAGACCGCCGGACGGGGAAGACGGGGAAGAAGCTTTCTTTCCCTGAAAGATAAAGGAATTTATCTCTCCTATCTTCTCCGCCCCACCTGCACACCCCAGGATGTAGCTTCCATTACAGCCTGGACAGCTGTTGCCGTGGGTCGGGCTGTCAAAACCGTGATGGGACTTTCCCCGGATATTAAATGGGTTAATGATCTGCTTCTTGGAGGCCGAAAGATCTGCGGTATCCTGACAGAGCTTTCCATTGAAACGGAAACAGGCTCCATTCAAAGTACTGTGGTTGGCATTGGCATTAATGTCAATCAGACTCTGGAGGATTTTCCGGAGGAGCTTCGCTCTTTTGCCGGATCCTGCGCCATGGCATTGGGTCATCCTATTTCCAGAGCAGCTCTTGCTTCTGAGGTGGTAAAGGAGATGGATAAACTGCGGGATGCCTGGCCGGATGGAAAGGCTGATTTCCTCTCGACTTACCGTTCTTTCTGCATCACCACCGGAAAAGAGATCAATGTCATCGCAGGCAGCAATGTACGTAAGGGGAAAGCCCTGGATGTAGATGATGAATTTGCCCTGATCGTGGAGTTTGAAGACGGAAACGTGGAACACGTGCAAAGCGGGGAAGTCAGCATCAGAAGAACTGATGGATATGCGTGATTGGGTGTTTAAAGTAGCTTAGAAAGAAATTTAGATTTGAAAAGAAGAAGATATAAAAAAAAGAAATCCCATAAAGGCCTTGTAAGTTTTTTGTTTGCCGCCATCATTGTGGTATTCACGGCTTTTATGTGGTGCGATTACTATGCCAGTGATGTGCTTACTAAAGCTTGGTGCTTTGTGCAGGAAAATCTGCCGGATTTTTCAAGCAAATTAAACAAAGGTGACCAAACAGTCCACGGTTCAGAAAATGGTGACAGTTCATCTGTATCAGATGCCAATTCAAGCGATACTGCTGCCGGAAATAACAATGTCTCTGGCGACAATAATGCCAATAGTACTGCCGATGTAACAGTCTATTTTCTGGATGTTGGGCAGGGCACCTCATCTCTCATCGTCTCCGATGGAGAGGCCATGCTCATCGACGGCGGTGGACGAAAATATTCATCTTTCGTTGTGTCCTACCTGAAAAGCCAGGGCATTACGGAGCTCAAATATCTGGCCGCCTCTCATTTTGATGAGGATCATATCGCCGGCCTGGTGGGTGTCCTTTACAACTTCACTGTGGATACCGTCCTGGAGCCGGATTATACGGCCGACACCGGCATCTACAATTCCTACCAGAAAGCGAAAAACGAGGCAGGCCTTACAGGCGTAAATCCCTCTCCCGGTGATACCTTCTCTCTTGGTTCCTGCACCCTTACCCTGACAGGACCCACCTATTACGGACATGAAGATGAAAATAATGAATCTTTAAGTTTCCGCCTTGCAGCAGGGAATACATCATTCCTTTTCATGGGAGATACGGAGGAAGAAAGTGAGCGGGAGATCCTATCAAGCGGCATCACCGTTGACTCTGACGTCCTGGCTGTGGCTCATCACGGCAGTGCTTCCTCATCCTGCCTGGATTTTCTGGATGCAGTCTCTCCCACTTATGGCATCATCAGCGTCGGGAAAGATAATTCCTATAATCTGCCGGCAGAATCAGTTTTGAAACGTCTGTCACAGAAAGGCATCACCATCTACCGGACAGATGAATGCGGCACCATTACCTGCCATTCTGACGGCAATACCTTAACATGGGATATGGCTTCGTAATTTCGTATTTCAATTTTTGGATGTTATAAACATTTATAGCAAAAGCGGAAAGGTTCATCGCCTTTCCGCTTTTTAATGTTCAATAAAGATTTACACTGTCGTAACCTACAAAATTTTTAAAGCCGATATCATTTATTATTTCCTGTAAAAACCTTAATGAAATCCGCCAGAGGTTCTACGGTGGTATTCAGGTTATCGATGGCAGAATTGAGTGCCGAAACATCCAGCTGGGCGACGGCTTTCTGAAGGCTGGCCAGGGCTGCATTAAATTCTTCAACATCAAATTCACTAACAGCCTTATCAAATGTTGCCACTGCATCATTCAGTTCATTCATATCCAGTTCAGCTACAGTGGGAAGAATTTCATTATTAATGGTGGCGACGGCTTCATTAACGGATTGTACCGTTGTGATCAGTTTTGGTGTCACCACTAAAGCCACGATGATGAAGAAAGCAAGAATTGCTCCCATGATTCCCAAAAGAATATGACTGGTCCTCAGCTGTTTCTTCATTAGGTCGATCATGATATCTTCCTTGGATTTTCCGGATGCAGTGCTGCCCGTTTCTTTCACTTCATTCGAGATTTCTTTTGTTGTTTCATTGACTTCATTTTCCAAAATGGTCATGTCTTTGTTTTCTTCCATCTCTGCTCTCCCTTGTGATTCATATGGACTGCTTTTACTTTATGTCTTTGCTTAATACACAGTTATCTTTTGCAGGACTATCCTCTTCTTAATCTCTGTTTTTTAAGCACTTTAAGTAAAGTATATCGTTATTTCACATAATGACAAGTTCAAGAATTTCAAAAAAATGGCCTGCCTGGCTGCATTATTTTCTACTTAATCTCATTAAAATCAGCTGATTAAGAAAAGTATACCATCGATCATTTCTATATTTTCATATCAAATCAAAGCAAATTTCCGAACTATTTCACATAAATTTACCCCTCTTTTTACACCCTCTTCATTTACGGGAAGACGCAAAATGTTATAATGACCTGGAAGAAAATAAAATGTAAATAATTTTGCAAAAAAGCCCCAAAGAACAAAGGGCTGACAGAAAGGATTTTTATGATCGATTTTAATAAGATTAAAGGTTTTATCTCCGATATGGACGGTGTGGTCTACAAAGGCAATATGCTTCTGCCGGGTGTAAAGGAATTTCTTGCCTGGCTGGAAGAAAATGATAAAGAATATCTCTTTTTAACCAACAACAGCGGTCAGACCCCACGGGAGCTCCACATGAAGCTTCTGCGTCTTGGTCTTGACGTTTCCGAAGAACATTTTTATACCAGTGCCCTGGCTACGGCTGCCTTCATTAAAGAGCAGGCTCCGGGCTGTTCCGCTTACGTCATCGGTGAAGCCGGTCTTTTGAATGCCCTTTACGATGCAGGCATTACCATGAATGATGTGAATCCGGATTATGTCATCGTTGGTGAAGGCAAGGCTTATTCCCTGGATACCCTGACAAAGGCCTGCAACCTGGTTATGAACGGTGCCAAACTCATCGGTGCAAACTCTGATGTTTCCGGTCCTGTAGAAGGGGGCATCGCCCCGGCCTGTGCGGCTTTGGTAGCTCCCATTGAAATTGCCACCGGCAAGAAAGCTTATTTCTGCGGCAAGCCCAATCCCCTTATGATGCGCACCGGTCTTCGCCTTCTTAACTGCCATTCCGCTGAGGCTGCCATGATCGGCGACCGGATGGATACGGATGTAATTTCCGGTCTGGAGAGCGGCATGTCCACCATCCTTGTGCTGTCCGGCATTTCTACCCGGGAAACGGTAAATGAATACGCTTACCGCCCGGATGCCATCTTAAACGGCGTAGGGGATATTGCGAAAATTGCTCGGGAAAATCAGTAAGGTGTGATTCAGCCTTTTGCGAATATCTTTAATTATGCAGCAGACAAACAATCAGAATACGGACACCGCTCTGCCTGAGAGCCGGCATCAGATTTGGAAGAAACTTTTCTTTTCTACCCTTTATCTGAGTCTTTTCACCTTTGGCGGCGGTTACGTCATCGTAACACTTCTTAAAAATAAATTTGTTGATGAGCTTCATTGGATCGACAATGAGGAAATGCTGGACCTTGTGGCCATAGCCCAATCGTCTCCCGGCGCCATTGCCGTCAATGGGGCTATTGTTGTTGGGTATAAACTGGCGGGAATTGCCGGCATTTTCTTTTCCGTATTAGGTGCTATTATTCCGCCTCTCTTTATTCTGACTCTGATTTCCATGTTTTATTCCTTTTTCAGTCAGAACTTTGTAATCCACGCCCTGCTTACCGGCATGAAGGCGGGGGTCGCCGCAGTGATCATTTCCGTTTCTTTTGATATGGCGGCAGGCATTGTAAAAGCACGGGATTTTGTTCTGTTTCTTGTGATGATCCTGGCTTTCGTGGCTGATTATTTTATGGGGATTAACGTGGTTATCATTATTTTATGTGCGGCCCTGATCGGTGTTATCATGACCTTTATAAGAGAGAAAGCAAAGAAACCGAGCGAAGGAGGCCAATCATGATCTACCTTCAGCTTTTCTGGGCCTTTCTACAGATCGGTGCTTTCAGCTTTGGCGGCGGCTACGCTGCCCTTCCCCTTATTTCCGCTCAGGTTATCGAAAAATATGGATGGCTTACCGTCAGTGAATTTTCAGATCTTTGCACCATTTCCCAGATGACGCCCGGACCCATTGCCGTCAATGCCGCCACTTTCGTCGGAAATGAAGTGGCCGGATTTTCCGGAGCTCTCATTGCCACAGGAGGCGTTATTCTGCCATCCTGCATTTTCGTGACTTGCCTGGCTTTTCTTTATAAAAAGTACCGCAGTCTTTCCATGATGCAGGGTGTCTTAAAGTTCCTCCGTCCGGCCGTTGTAGCCATGCTTTTTGCCGCCGGTCTTGCCATTCTCATTCCGGCTATTTTTACTGACGGCACTATTTCTTTCATTGAAAATAATTTCCAGGTACGGATGGCTCTTATCTTTGCCGGTGCTTTGGCTATCCTGCGAATAAATAAAAAAATCAATCCTATCTACGTCATGATCGGATGCGGCGTAGTCGAACTGATTGCAGAGATTTTATAAAAGCTCAAGAGTACGCAGTGCCCTTTTTTGTGAGCAAATAACGGAGATGATTGAGAATATCCTTAACTGACATGATCAGCAGTTGTACACCAAAAGTATGGTGACTTCAACTGCTGATTTTTCTTTTATCTTCATGTCTTTATATTGCTTAGAATTTTGCTTGCGGCATATATCTTCTTCGTACAAATATGCATTCTCGATAAACTTTTTTACATATCAGACTCCTGGCTGTAGACTTCCCTGCCTTCGTAATATGTCACCTGCACTTTTGTATCTTCTATTTCTTCTACAGGAATGGTGAAAAGGTTTTTACTCAGTACGATAATATTGGCCTCTTTTCCTTCCTCCAAAGTTCCCATGTGTTCTTCTGCATGGTAGACCATGGCCGCTGTCTTTGTATAAGCCTTTAAAATAACATCCATCGGCAGCGTCTGCGTCTTATAATTCTGGCACATAGGATGACCTTCATCATCACATCTTGTTGCCGCTGCATAGATTGTCATAAACGGATTAATGGTAACTACCGGATAATCCGTCCCCAGACTGATCTCCCCGCCGGCATCATAAATTGAACGGATAGGAAATTCCAGCTGACAACGCTCTGCTCCCAGCCTCCAAATTTTGCCATTGTTAGACAGAGTAACATGATAAGGCTGCATGGATGGCATAACATGAAGGGCCTTGAAACGATCAATATCATCCGGATGAATATTTTCAATATGTTCAATTGTATTGCGAAGCCCTTTATCACCATTTATCTTTAAAGATTTCTCATACATATCCAGGGCCATTCTGACAGAGCCATCCGCAATGCAGTGCAAACGCACCTGTATGCCGGCTTTATTTGCCGCGATGATTTCCTCCTGCATACGCTCCCTCGGCCACAAAGGAAGACCGTCTCCGCAAGTTTCCGGCTTATCTTCATAGGGTTCCAGCAATAAACCTGTATAGGTTTCTGTCACACCATCAATAAAACCTTTTACACCTGCAATATGAATGTGTGCTGTATCCATTTCCTTTCTGAGTTCAAAAAAAGGCTTGAAATCCGTATAGCCAAAGAGTTTCGTATAGCAGAAAATATCTGCCTTAAGCTTACCTTCCTGATCCAATTGCTTAAAGAGAAGAATCTTTTCCTTATTTTCATCTGTATAATCGTCAGCGGACATTTCACTGACTGCGCAGATGCCCAGGGAGGCGAGCTTATCCTGAAAAGAAGTATAAATATCGATAAGTTCTTCTTTTGTAAATTCCATATATTTATCCAGTGCCATCTGCAAGGCCGCCGGCTCCAGAAAAAGCCCCGTAAAACTTCCATCCTCATAGCGGCAGGCCTCGCCATTATCTACATGAAAATCAGCAGGATAGGCCGCTTCTTCTATAGCTTTGGAGTTAAGCCACATGCTGTGCCCGTCTGCACACCGCAGATAAACAGGGATATCCGGGAATGCAGCATCCAGTGATTTTTTATCCGGAAGCGGGGCATCATTCCATGCTCCCACAAACCAACCCGTTCCACGGAGCCGTTTCTGATCCGGATGCATTTTGGCAAAGGCTTTCATGGTCTCCACGCACTCGGCCTCTGAGTGGCACATTCCCAGGGTATTGCAGACATAATCACTGCCGTCTACGGCACCTGAAAATACATGGGTATGGCTGTCTATGAAAGAAGACATAACCAATTTCTCACCATAATCTATGACTTTTTCCTCTGTATAGTCTCCTTCATCCAACACCCCTGTCGTGGGATATTCTCTTTTTTCACCCTTCTCCGACTCATAATCATAGGGAAGCACTTTTTCAATTTTGCTTCCCCTGATCAAAAGGGCTAAAGGTTCCGGCTGGTCTGTCAGACCTGTATAGACCTGTCTGCTTTTTATGATCATATTATCTCCTTTTCAGGCACCATCCGACGGCTGCCCTCTTTCACTGATACAGAACATTTTAACTTGCTTTTCAATTAATATTTTCTATATTTCCACTTTTCACATAACAAATCCGCAGATAATATACCCGATCACGGAAATGACGAAAGCAATAATGACGTAAGGAAGCTGAGTCATTGTATGTTCCATGTTGTCAATGCCGGCACTGGTTGAGGACAAAAGTGTGGCATCTGTATAGAAGCAGGCATGACTTCCGAATGCACCGCCGGAAATAATAGCGGCCATGATGAGCAGCATATTTGCATTAAGAGCAGCACCAAGTGGGAATACAAGAGGTGCCACAACAGCGCACATGCCCCAAAGAGAACCGGTACAGAAGGTCAGGAGAGAAACGATAATAAAAGTAACCACCGGGAATAACTGTGCACTAAGCAGAGGCTTTGCCACAGAAATAACATAATCCGTCAGCCCCATGGACTCCGTCATTTCTCCCAACACAAATGAAACCACAAGGAGAACCAGGATAGGAAGCATATCTGCAAATCCTTTGACAACCAGGTTGTAGAAATCATCAAGAGCAATGACTTTTCTGGGAATATAAATGATAAAGCAGACGATCAGTGCAACAACAACGGCCAGAAGAAGATCACTGGTTATAATGGCAAGGGCTACCAGCACGATCATAGGAATCAGGAAATCCCAAACATTGCCATCCTCTGTATAACCTTTGTACTCTTCATGATTATATTTACGGCTGGCATCACTGTAGACCTTTCCGGTTTCAGCAACCCGCTGATAAGCTTTTTTCATAGGTCCTATCTTCGGGAACACCCCTAAAGCAAAAAGAAAAACGATCAGCACCGTAAAGATCGGATAAAAAGCAAAGGGAATAGCATGTATATAAGCTTGTATTCCGCTTGCATATCCAAGATCGGATACCCCCTCCTGTTCGAAGAAGAGACCTGCATAGAATGCAGCCCAGGTTGAAAAAGGTAAAAGCACGCAGACCGGAGCTCCGGTTGCATCCAGCATGTAAGCCAGTGATTCTCTGGGAAGTTTGTTTTTGTCAAAAACATTCTTCATACAGACGCCAATGGACAAAACATTAAGATAATCATCTATAAAGATCAAAACACCCATAATAAAAGTGGTAAGAAGAGTTTTTCTCTCTGTGTTACAAAATTTTGCCACCATTTTTGAAAAGCCCAGTGAACCTTTAGATTCCTGTAACAGGGCAATGAGACTGCCAAACAGTCCGCAAACCAATACGATCCAGACATTATTCGCAAAAACCGTCTGGAGCGAAGTGCACCACTGGCTCATAAAATCTTTGCCATACATAATAATAGATCCTGCAAAGGAACCGCCGATAATAAATTCGGCACACCGTCTGGTGGTTATGGCACCTACAATAATGATTAAAATGAGTATGATTGCCATCAATCCTGTATTCATATCTCCACTCCTTTTCTATCCAAAATAAACAATCCACATACAAAAGGGGCACACATTTCATCTCTTCTTTTCAGATGAAATGCGTGCCCCATCGCTCACATGACGTATAAAGTTTTCATTCAGATCAGTGCTCGTACCAGCCCACCGTACCCGGATGCATATTGATGTTGATCTGTTTGATTTCCTGATATTCCTCCAATCCATGGACCCCCAGTTCCCGGCCGATGCCGCTCATTTTATAACCGCCCCAGGGAGCTTCATTGAAAGTAGGATTGTAACAGTTGATCCAGGTAATGCCGGCACGAATCTCTTTGATGACATGCATCGCCCTGGAGATATCGGATGTAAATACAGCACCCGCAAGACCGTAAGGCGTATTATTTGCCATATCAATTGCTTCCTGCTCCGTCCTGAATGTCTGTATGGTGACAACAGGTCCGAAAATTTCTTCCTTAACGATCGTCATGTCATCCGTGCACTCATCAAAGACTGTAGGACGGATAAAGCAGCCTTTGGCACACGCACCCTCTGTATAACGTTCACCGCCGCACACAACCCTGGCTCCTTCGGCTTTACCCTTTTCAATGTAAGATAAAACCTTATTCATATGTGCCTCTGAAACCATGGCTCCCATATCCGGGTTGTCCAAGGGATTACCGATGGTAATGGCATTTGCTTTCTTCACCAGACGACGAACGAATTCATCTTTGATACTCTCTTCGATAATAATGCGGCTGCCTGCAGAGCAAATCTCACCCTGATTTAAGAAAATACCAATCATAGCCCATTCCACGGCACCATCCAGATCAGCATCTGCAAAAATGACATTGGGAGACTTGCCTCCCAGTTCCAGTCCTACTTTTTTGACATTGTTTGCTGCCTGACGCATAATGCTCTGTCCAACTTCCGTGCTGCCGGTAAAAGTAACCATATCCACATCTTTGTTGCCAGCCAGTTCATTGCCGATGCTTCCACCAGGTCCCATAACCAGATTGGCAGCACCCTTGGGAATGCCGCATTCTTCAAAAATCTCAAAAAGTTTGATGCAGGAAAGAACACAAGCCGTTGCCGGCTTAAATACAACGCTGTTTCCGGCTGCAAGAGAAGGTGCCAGTTTCCAGACCCCCATAAGCAA
Source organism: Oscillospiraceae bacterium (assembly GCA_963607995.1). Lineage (GTDB taxonomy): Bacteria > Bacillota > Clostridia > Lachnospirales > Lachnospiraceae > Chordicoccus. Next base: position 20,570 of record CAVDGK010000005.1, read on the forward strand.
AGGATAGTTCCAGGGTGTGATCTCTGCGCACACACCTACCGGTTCATGCACCGTATAGCTGTGCATTTCTCCAAAGCCTGTATTGACATCGTAGCAGCCGCCGTGAGGCGTTTTGATCAGACTTGCATAGTACCGGAAGCAATGGATGGCATCATCCACATCGGCTTCTGCTTCTCTTAAAGGCTTACCCATATCCAGGCAGTCCAGCCTGGCCAGCTCTGCCCTTTTTTCGTCAATGGCGTCCGCAATCTTCAGGATAATATCCCCTCTTGCCTGGGAATCCATATCTCGCCATTCCCGCGTAACATAGAAGGATTTTTTAGCCGCTGCAATAGCCCGCTTTGCATCTTCTACGGAAGCTTCTGCAATCTCAGCTAAAACCTCTCCCGTTGCCGGATTAATGGATTTAAAGGTCTTGCCTTCACTTCCCTCTACCCACTTTCCGTCAATGTATAATTTTTGAATTTCCATACTGTCCACTCCTTTTTTATTTCATGTAAACAGTTTTCATCTCTCATAAAAGAAATGTCTCACTTCTTAATCAACAGCTTACTTTTTGCCTAAGTATCAAAGTTCCTTAAGCATTCTCTTCACCGCATCTGCAAGATATTCCGCCGTCCCCTCTACACCAAACAAACTGCTGTCGATCATAATCTGTTTATGCCTCTTATCATCCGGCTTATAACCTGCATACTGCAGATGATAGGAATCTCTGGCTTCATCGACAGATCTGATCATCTTGTGGGCTTCATTTTCAGACAGTCCCAGATTTTTGATGCAATGCTGAAGCCTTGCTTCATAAGATGCATAAATATATATGTGAATGCTGTTTTCCATTTCACTTAAAATGAAATCCCCACACCGCCCAACGATAATGCAGGAATCCTTTTCGGCCAGAAATTCAATGATATTTTTCTGCGCTTCAAAAATCTTGTCCTGGGTCGTGCTTGTCCCCTTCCCCAGCGGATACATCATATGTGAAAAAGGATTGACTGCCTGTTTTGCCGCTTTTTCCTCTTCCTGATCCACCAGAGAAACCGGAAGGTTGAGCTTTTGTGCTGCCTGATCCACAATGTCTCTGTCATAATATTCAATGCCTAAAATCTCACTCATCTTTCTGGCTATAGGACGGCCCAGACTGCCAAACTGTCTCGTAATGGTCACCACATAATGCTTTTTTTCCATAGATTCCTCCTTTATGCGGTTGCTTAAATGAACCATGAGAAACACGCTTCGCGTAATAAAAAGCAAGCATTCTTGCAGAGCATTTTTATCGTGTCAGAGCGCAGTTTCCTGTATAACTAAAAAGAGGTATGCTCCGCTCTTTGGCAGAACACGCCTCTTTGCATGACTTTCTCTATGATTTTCTCTCTTGCAATTTTCTAAAACATTTTTTACAGTGTTGCTTTTACATCGGCCAGAGCCTCATCGAATCGCGAAATAACATCTTTGATATCCTGATCTGAAATAACAGCTGTAGGCTCGAAACGAATGGTCTTGGCATTGACAAGTGTGCCTGCTGTCATAACACGTCTTGCAAAAAGACCCTTGGATGTTGCATAACCAAGATCACATGTATGGAATTCAACAGCCAGCATAAGGCCTGTACCACGAACTTCCTGGATGATTTCAGGATACTTGGCAGCCAGTGAATCCAGCCCTGCCTTCAAAACCTCGCCCTTTGCTTTGCAAACACCGGGAATGTCATTTTCCAGCATGTATTTAATGGTTGCAATGGCTGCTGCGCAGCAGAGCGGATTGCCGCCAAATGTAGGAGAACCCAGAAGCCAGGGATTTTCAACCAGCTGATCCACCCACATGGATGGTTTGCAGATAATACCGGTAATTGGAAGAATACCGCCACCGAAAGCTTTACCATAGGTCATGATATCCGGTGTAACGCCTTCTGCTTCACATCTCCACATCGTACCGGTCCGGCCCATACCTGTCTGGATTTCATCAAAGATCAGTGCCACACCATATTCATCGCAGATTTCCCTGACCTCTTTGAGATAACCCTTAGGCGGAATAATGACACCGGCTTCACCCTGAATCGGCTCCAGAATGACAGCCGCCACTTTTTCTCCTACGGCTACAAGATTTTTGATAGCCTTGCGCATATCTTCAGCATTACCATATTCAACATGCTGTACCTGCTGTACCATAGGCGTATACGGAACACGGTAAGTTGATTTACCACCCATGGAAATAGCACCCATGGATTTTCCGTGGAAGGCACCGACTGTAGAGATATACCAGCGGCCGCCTGTTGCAATACGCGCAAGCTTAAGAGCCATTTCAACAGCCTCAGCACCACCATTTGTAAAGAAGCAGTACTGCAGATCACCCGGTGTGATATCAGCCAGGGCTTTTGCAAGGTAACCGCGAAGGGGATCCAGAAGTTCCTGTGAATGCAGGGCCTGATGATCCAGCTGTGCCTTTACAACATCCAGAATTTCCGGATTACGATGACCGCATGTATAAATACCAAAACCGCCAAGGCAGTCAATAAACTTTTCACCATTTAAGCCATAGCAGTAAGCACCTTCATCCTGCCACTCAAGTACGGCTCCGCCTTCCGAATCTGAAGATACCGACTTACGGTATTTAAGCCAGCCCGGACTTACGAAGTTATCAAAATGATCCAGCGTCTCGGCAACCATTTTTTTCTTTTCCTCTGCCGGAATATCTTTTGTGTCTGTCTTAATAAGTCCGATTACCCGTTCAAGGTCACTGATTACTTTTTTGCTGTCTGCCATACTTATTGCCTCTCTTTCTTTCGACTTTCGTCATCATCAGCGTTCGTTCATATCCGGAGCCATTTTCATAAACTGAACTTCCTTATCTCCTGAAAAAGAAAAAGTGTATGAACTTACAAAATCTAAATTCATACGCCTTTGTATTAAACCTGATAATTCTTTTTTTAAACAGCAACGCTTTGTCTAACTGTTGTCCGTATAGTAACAGGCAAAATGTTTTTTTCAAATACTCCTTTTATTGTATTTTTGCAAAAATCATACCTCTGTATAAGCATTTGATACTCTTTTTTATTGTTTTTATACTCTTTTTAGAGTATTTTATAGGTGAATTAATAGGATTGGAGGGATTTATATGGAACGAAACGACATCATGATGCTCAACAACCTTATCTACCAGCTATACGAAAGCGATAACCTTCTCTACATTCGCCAAAACCTCCTGCAGCATCTGAAGGCTCTGGTTCCTTATTCTTATGGAAGCGTCCTTCTGTCAGATCTGAATCCTGTACAGCCCAGATTTACAGATCCCGTCTGCGACCCGCCGGCCTTTAAGGCTGCTGAAGAAAAATACATCCAGATTTCCCAAAAGGACCATACCTTGTGGACCATGGACAGCGGCTACTCTACTTTAATCTGTGAAAGCAAGATGCTGCCCGATCATAAACGTCTCAATACCCCCATCTATCTAGAGTGTTACAGTCACTACAATATTTATGACTCTTTGCAGCTTAATATTACCTATAACAACACTTTTCTTGGAGTCCTTACTTTGTATCGAACCCGCAAGGATGGTGCTTTTACTGATGATGAAACCTATTATCTGCGTATGATCGGCTATCATTTAAACCGGCTTTTCTATCGCATTCTCATGCCAAAGGAAAACAGTACAGCCAGTCGTTATGAACTTATGCTGGCAAATCTGGGTGACCAGTACGCTCTTACAGGCCGTGAGAAGGAAATTCTCGCTCATCTTCTTAGCGGTGAAACAGAAGTCTCCATTGCCGAGGCCCTTAATATTACCATCGCCACTCTAAAAAAACACATGCAGCATATTTACCACAAGCTAGGCATTTCTGCCCGCTGGGAACTTTTGAAATTTAATGGCTTTCATTCTTAAATACAAACGATTCCATCCATACGATCATTCCCCGGCAGGTACCTCTGCCGGGATTCTTGTATTAATTCACAATTCTCCCCTTTAAGATTTGTTAAGAATCCCTTCAGAATCTGATAAGAAACAAATAGCATAATGACACCATCGAAAGCAAACAGGCTTTCAAGATAAATCTGGAGGATTTCTCAATGACTAAGTTTAATAAAAATACAGATCTGAAAGGAGAAACAATCATGGAGAACAAAAATACGAAAAAGAAAACAAACTCACTGGCAAGAAAGGGCCTCGTCTTTACAATGGCAGCTATGTTAGCCTTCGGTGTCGTCGGCTGCGGCAGCTCAAGCTCTTCATCATCAACAACTTCATCAACAACAAGCAGCACGACCTCCTCCGGCACTTCTTCAACATCAAGCGGTACTTCAGGATCTTCATCAAGCAAGAGTGATTCCACTTCTTCAAAGAGTGATTCTACAAGCTCATCTTCTAAGAGCAGTGATTCTTCAAGCTCTTCTTCCAAGAGCAGTGACTCTTCAAGTTCTTCATCTAAGAGCAGCGATTCTTCAAGCTCAACTTCATCTAAGAAGAGTGATTCCACAAGCTCATCTTCTAAGAGCGGCTCTGACAGCTCATCATCTTCTTCAACAAAGAGCAGCACATCTTCAAGTACATCTTCTAAATAAACTTTGTTATGCCTGATAGTCGGTGTGACTCAGCAATGGGTTGCACCGCTTTTTTTCTAAAAGGGCAGCCATTCTACTCACGTATCTAAAGGAGTAACCACCCAAAATGAAGCAGAATATTTTGGAATATCTTGAAAAAAGTACCGCTATCTTTGGTGAAAAGACAGCCGTCACCGATGGATCTCAAAGCTATACCTATCGCAAGCTTCTTGATCTGTCCCAAAGAATCGGAAGTGCCCTTTCTTATAAAGTAAAGTCCCGGGATGTCATTGCCGTACTGGCAGAAAAAAGCAGCGATGTTGTTGCCATCTTTCTTGGCATTGCCCAGGCCGGAGCTTTCTACGTTCTTTTAAATCCGGATCTTCCGGTAAACAGGCTTTCTCAGATTGAAGATGTCCTGGAGCCCAATTTCATCATCACGGATGAGGAACACTTATCCATAGCCGTTAAGTTAGTGGACGAAAGTCACATTTTAATGATAAACGACTTAAAGAAGGCAGATGTCAATGAAGAACGTCTCCTTTACATCCGCTCACGGATGATTGACTGCGATCCCCTTTATGCCAATTTCACATCCGGTTCAACAGGAACCCCAAAAGGTGTCATTATCTCCCATCGCAGCGTACTGGATTTCATCGATAACTTTTCAGAACTTTTTGGCATTAACTCATCCGATGTTATCGCCAATCAGGCTCCTTTTGATTTCGATGTTTCCGTGAAAGATATTTATACGTCTTTAAAGACCGGGGCCACTCTTCTGATCGTCCCCCGTGCTCTCTTCTCCCGGCCGGCCCAGCTCCTTGATTTTCTTTGCGAGCACAAGGTGACCACCATGATCTGGGCTGTATCAGCTCTTCTTCTCATCAGTACCTGCCACGGACTGGATTACCGGACCCCTGTCAGTGTCAAAAGAGTGCTCTTTAGCGGTGAAGTAATGCCCCTTAAACATTTAAATGCCTGGATGAGACACCTTCCCGATTCCCTATTTGTCAACCTTTACGGACCTACGGAAATCACCTGTAACTGTACCTATCACATCATTGACCGGAACCGGAATTATGAAAATGGCATTCCCATTGGTAAGCCTTTTCCAAATGAACAGGTTTTTCTCCTTAATGGAGATAATCTTGTGACCACCACCGGTGTAATAGGCGAAATCTGTGTCCGGGGCACGGCCCTCGCCCTGGGATATTTACGAAATCCGGAGCAGACCGATGCTGCCTTTGTGCAGAATCCCCTCAATACCCGCTACCCGGAGAAGATCTACCGTACCGGTGATCTTGGCATCTACACAGAAGATGGAGAAATCCTCTTCC
>CAVDGK010000006.1:0-25986 GCA_963607995.1 Oscillospiraceae bacterium
GTGTAGCCAAAAGTAAAGGCCAGAATGATATAAGTGATAAGAAAGGCTCCGCCACCGTATTTGGCGGCCAGGTAAGGAAAACGCCAGATGTTTCCCAAACCGACAGATGCGCCGGCTGTGGCTAAAACATAGCCTAAATGACCTGAAAATGAACTTCTTTTTTTAGTTTCCAAAATCTTTCCCCCTGTATATATAGTTTCAAAACATAGCACATTTATTGAAATGATACCATTTATTGACAGAAAATGCCCGAAAAACATTAGCTTAAGGTAAAGGATTGGTTAAATAGAATAGTTTGAATGCTTTGATTTGTAAGATGTGTAGAAGAAAAACCTGAAAATTAGAAAGAAACTGAGATGCAGCTGTTCAAAAGAGGGATTGAAGGTTCTCTTCCTTGAAATAGATGGCCCGGTACTGTAAAATCTAAAACGCTAAAGAGATAAGAAGTTCAAAAAATGAAGTGACGGTTTAAGGAGAGTCAAGCCATGAAAATTTGTCCGTTTTGTCATAGCGAATTAGAAGATAATGCTATTTTTTGTCCGGAATGCGGAAAGAAACAGGAAAGAGATAAGATAATCTGCCCGGCCTGTGGAAGCCTGGTTCCGGAAGAGAGTCGTTTTTGTCAGGAATGCGGTAATCCGCTAAAGATGGAAAATGACTTTGAAAATTATGCTTATAATCAATATACAAATTACGATCAGAACGCAGGGATGCAGGATCAAAGAAATGGAGATGATGAATCCTACAGTGGAATGGCAATTGCCGGTTTTGTTTTATCCTTTTTGATTCCTATCCTGGGGATAATATTCAGTGCCATCGGTCTTTCTCAGTGCAGTAACGGAAGAAAGGGAAGAGGACTGGCTATCGCCGGTCTTGTTATCAGCATTATGTGGATGCTCCTTTCTTTGAGCATGTGTGCATAATCGATTAATGAAATTTACTTTATGAACAAGCAGCATGCAAATATTATTTTTAGAAATGGAAATACAATATGTTAAATCAGTTTTCAAGAACCCAGCTTCTTTTTGGTGAACCGGCCATGAAGAAGCTTTCTGAATGCCGTGTGGCTGTCTTTGGAATCGGCGGCGTTGGTGGCTATGTCTGCGAAGCCCTCGTTCGCAGCGGTGTGGGACATTTTGATCTTATTGATGATGATAAAGTCTGTCTGACAAATCTGAACCGCCAGATCATTGCCACCAGGAAAACCGTTGGAAAATACAAAACCGATGTTATGAAAGAACGGATGCTGGATATTAATCCGAAGGCCGATGTTAATGTTCATAAATGCTTCTTTCTTCCGGAAAATGCAGATGAATTTCCTTTTGAAGAGTATGACTATGTGGTGGATGCCGTGGATACGGTGACTGCCAAGATTGCCATTATCATGAAAGCAAAGGAAAAAAATGTACCGGTCATCAGCAGCATGGGTGCCGGAAATAAACTGGATGCCAGTGCCTTTAGGGTGGCGGATATTTACCAGACGAAAATGTGCCCTCTGGCCAAAGTTATGCGTCATGAGCTGAAAAAAAGAGGCGTTAAAAAACTCAAGGTGGTTTATTCAGAAGAGAAACCAACAAGGCCGCTGGAAGATATGTCCATCAGCTGCCGCACCAACTGCATCTGTCCGCCGGGAGCCGAGCATAAATGCACGGAGCGCCGGGATATCCCAGGAAGTGTAGCTTTTGTGCCCTCTGTCGCCGGTCTTATCATTGCAGGTGAGGTGATTAAAGACCTGATCGCCGATGTGCCCCGTATTCCGGCAAAAGCCCCGGAAACAGTTGAGTGAAAATGAAAATTAGAAAGCTGAAGACTATAAAAGAAGATACAGAGAAAAATATGCGGCCCTAAATCGGGCAGGCGGTTTTCTGAAATAATGAGCATATATAGGAAACGAAATTAATATACAGAAATCTATGAAAGAAGTAATAAATAGATTCAGCAGCCCTGATGAGGACTTGCTGAATAAATATGAAGATTTGAAATCATATTTAAAGAGCCTTGGCAGTACCGTGGTGGCATTTTCCAGTGGTGTGGATTCCACCTTTCTCCTTTATGCAGCATCAGAAGCTTTAGGAGAAAATGCCATGGCGGTGACGGCATCTTCCGCTTCCTTTCCGGAAAGGGAGTTGAAAGAAGCAACAGCTTATTGCGAAAGTCATGGTATAAAACATGTCATCGTGAAATCGGAAGAACTGGAAATCGAAGGTTTTTCCCATAATCCTAAAAACCGGTGCTATCTCTGCAAACATGAGCTTTTCGAAAAGATGCTGAAGATTGCTGAAGAAAATAAAATGGCAACAGTTTGTGAGGGATCCAATTTAGATGATAATGGTGATTACAGACCAGGACTTCAGGCCGTGGCTGAGCTGGGCATCAAAAGTCCCTTAAGGAAATGTGGCTTTACAAAGGAAGATATCCGTCAGCTTTCAAAGCATTTTAATCTTCCGACCTGGAATAAACAGAGCTTTGCCTGTCTTTCCAGCCGTTTTCCTTATGGCGAAACCATTAATGAAGAAAGGCTTCATATGGTGGATCGGGCCGAACAGCTTCTTCTGGACCTTGGTTTTCACCAGCTTCGGGTTCGGATCCATACCGGCAATATAGCCCGGATCGAACTGCTTCCGGAAGAATTCTCTAAATTTATGGAAGAGGCGGTACGTCTTAAGGTATATGAGGAATTCAGAAAAATTGGTTTCACATATGTCTCTCTCGATATCATGGGGTATCGCATGGGCAGCATGAATGAAACCCTGACAAATAAAGAAAAAAATGAGAAAGCTTTCCGTTGAGGAGAGCTTTTTTTCGTATAGGAAACATTATTTCTATACGATAAAAACGCTCCGCGAAGATGCACACTTGCGTGAGAAGAAATATGTCGCAAGTGACCGCGCTGGTTGCGAGAGTTTCTCAAGCGAATCTCTTTTTTATATTTGTGAAATTATTCTAAATTGGCAGGTGTATTTTACATACATATCACGAAAAACAGGCATTCAAAGGTGTTCGAAAAAGATTTTCCGCCATTTTCTACATAAGATTTTTACTCACAATTTACGTAGGTGAGGTTTTGCATTTTACATATCCCCTTTAAGATAACGACTTGTAATCAGCAAGGGATTAAAAACTGAAAATTAAAGGAGATTTTACAAAATGAAAAAGAAATTTGTTAAGGGTTTGGCTTTAAGCACAGCCGTTGTTATGATGGGTTCTGCCCTGACAGGCTGCGGTTCATCTGCATCATCTGAGGCTACATCAGAAGCATCATCTGAAGCTTCTTCCGAAGCATCTTCAGAGGCTTCTTCTGAAGCATCATCCGAAGCTTCTTCTGAGGCAAGCAAGGATGCTTCTTCTTTAAGCGGCACTATTGCACTGGCCGGTTCAACATCCATGGAAAAGCTTTGCGAAGCTATGTCTGAAAGCTTTATGGAAGCTTATCCGAACATCACTGTTACTGTTGAGTACACAGGTTCAGGCGCTGGTATTGAATCTCTGATCGCCGGAAGCGTTGATATCGGTGATTCTTCCAGATCTCTGAAAGATGAAGAAAAAGAACAGGGCGCTGTTGAAAATATCGTTGCTATCGATGGTATCGCTGTTATCACAGACAAAGATAATACAGTAACAGATATCACAAGCGAAGATCTGGCTGCCATCTACAAGGGTGAGATCACAAATTGGAGCGAACTTGGCGGTGCTGATGAATCAATCGTTGTCATCGGTCGTGAAAGTGGCTCAGGTACAAGAGGTGCTTTCGAAGAACTTCTTGGTGTTGAAGATGCTTGCAACTATGCACAGGAACTTGATTCAACAGGCGGCGTTTTAGCTAAGGTTGCTGCTACACCGGGTGCTATCGGTTATGTTTCTCTGGATGTTGTTGATGACACAGTAAATGCTGTTTCTCTTGACAGTGTTGAACCGACAGAAGAAAACATCGTTGCTGGTGATTACCTTCTTTCCCGTCCTTTCGTTATGGCTACTAAGGGCGAAATCTCTGAGCAGAACGAACTGGTTCAGACATGGTTTGATTACATCAACTCAGCTGAAGGCCAGGAAGTTGTAACAGCTATGGGTCTTATCCTTCCGCAGTAAGCATTAAGGTAAGAAAGGTATAAAGTGGGTAAAATGGCAAAGAAAAATGCTGTCGAAGGCATAGCCAAGGTTATATTCTTAATCTGTGGTGTCCTCGCTATCTTTGCTGTCATCTCCATTACGATCTATATGATAGGAAAGGGCACTCCGGCATTGAAAGAAGTCGGAGTGCTTGACTTATTATTTGGAACAGTTTGGAAACCGACAGCGTCAGATCCTTCCTATGGAATTCTCTATATCATCCTCTCGTCAATCATTGGTACGGCTTTCAGTGTCCTGATCGGTGTTCCCATCGGTCTTCTTACGGCTATCTTTATGACAGAAGTTGCACCGAAGAAACTGGCTGCTATCGTCCAGCCGGCTGTCGAACTTCTGGCAGCAATCCCGTCCGTTATCTACGGTCTTCTGGGTCTGATGGTTCTGACACCTTTTATGTACAGAATTGAAAAAGCAATCTTTGCAAATTCAGAAACACACCAGTTTACAGGCGGTTCCAATATGCTTTCCGCCATCATCGTTCTGGCTATCATGATCCTGCCGACGGTTATCAATATCAGTGCTACATCCATCCGTGCGGTATCCAAGGATCTGAGAGCAGCTTCTCTGGCTCTTGGCGCCAGCCACATCCAGACGATCTTTAAGGTAACAGTTCCGGCTGCTAAGTCCGGTATCATGACCGGTGTTGTTTTGGGTATCGGTCGTGCATTGGGTGAAGCTATGGCTATCAATATGGTAGCTGGCGGTGCGGTCAATATTCCCCTTCCCTTCAACTCAGTTCGTTTCCTGACGACACAGCTTGTCAGCGAAATGGGTTATGCATCCGGTACACACCGTCAGGTTCTCTTTACTGTCGGTCTTGTACTTTACATCTTCATTATGGCCGTTAACCTCTTCCTGATGCGTCTTAGAAAGAAGAACAACCTGGAACAGGATAAGCGGGTGAAGAAGGTTGCTCGCGAAAAGAAGGCTGCCATCGAAGAAAGGAGGGAGTCTGTTAATGGAAACGACAAATTCGCTTACAAAGCATAAAAGACGTCCCACCGACACCCTGATGTATATTCTGATCTACGGATCAGCTACTCTGGCTGTGGCTCTTCTTGCCTGCATTATCATTTATGTTGTGGTAAAAGGCATTGGCTCCGTTAACTGGACATTCCTGACCTCCGTTACATCGGTTCTTAAGGGAACGGTCGGTATCGCCGGTAACATTGTCAACACACTTATTATCATTATCCTGACTATGATCATTGCAACACCTATCGGTGTAGGCGCAGCTGTTTACTTAAATGAATATGCAAAGCCTGGCAAGCTTGTTACCATTATTGAGTTTGCAACGGAAACTTTGGCCGGCATTCCGTCTATCATTTTCGGTCTTTTCGGTATGATGTTCTTCGGCGAAACCCTGGGTCTTGGCTATTCAATTCTGACAGGTTCGTTGACCCTGATTCTTATGGTTCTTCCTTTGATCACACGAAACACCCAGGAAGCCTTAAAGACAGTTCCAAACAGCTATCGTCATGGATCTGTAGGGCTTGGGGCTGGTAAATGGCACACAATCCGTACGATCCTTCTGCCGTCAGCTATGCCGGGTATCATTACCTGTGTCATTCTGGCTATCGGACGTATCGTTGGTGAGTCTGCTGCGCTTCTCTTTACAGCCGGCAGTGCCAATGCTCTTCCCAAGACATTTGGCGGTATTTTCTCAAAGATATTCCAGTCAGGTGGTACACTGACCATTCAGCTTTATCTGAGTGCTACCAGTGAAGGTGATTTTGAGACAGCTTATGGTATTGCTGTTGTCCTTTTGATCATCGTTCTTCTGATCAATCTGGGAACTAAGAGATTGGCATCTCATTTCGATGTGACCAAAAAGAAATAATGCAGTGAACCTCAGCAAAATAAAATGCTATTTTGCAGTCTGAATACTTACATTAATCGATAATTGATGGAGATAAATATGGATCGTAATATCAAGATCAGCGTGGAGGATATGCACCTCTACTATGGTGAAAATCATGCTATCAAAGGCGTAAGCATGGAAATTCCGGAAAATGCCGTTACCGCTTTCATCGGCCCTTCCGGCTGCGGTAAATCCACTTTCTTAAAGACACTTAACCGTATGAATGACCTGGTTGACAATGTTCGCATCGAGGGCAAGATCTGTCTGGATGGTGAAGATATCTATGCACCTGGTGTAGATACCACACTTCTTCGTAAAAAAGTAGGTATGGTATTCCAGCAGCCAAACCCCTTCCCTATGAGCATTTACGATAATATTGCTTATGGTCCAAGAGTTCATGGCATCAAAGATAAGAAGAAACTGGATGAAATCGTTGAAGAAAGTCTTCGCGGTGCTGCCATTTTTGACGAAGTAAAGGATCGTTTGAAGAAATCAGCTCTTGGCCTTTCCGGTGGTCAGCAGCAGAGAATCTGCATTGCCCGTGCCCTGGCTGTTCAGCCGGAAGTTCTTCTTATGGATGAACCGACTTCAGCTCTTGACCCGATTTCAACAGCTAAAGTCGAAGATCTGATGGAAGAACTGAAGAAGAAATATACAGTTGTAGTGGTTACCCACAACATGCAGCAGGCAGTTCGTGTATCCGATTACACCGCCTTCTTCCTTCTTGGCGAACTGGTTGAATTTAACGATACAAAGACACTTTTCTCTAATCCGTCAGATAAGAGAACTGAGGATTATATTACAGGGAGATTCGGCTAATGAGAAACAAATTCGAAGAACAGCTGAAGCAGCTTAATAAAGAAATGACCAGTATGGGCAGCATGATCGAGGATGCGATCCAGAAGAGTATTCTGGCTCTCTTTGCTCAGGATGTGGAAACAGCAAAAACCATCGTTGAAGTTCAGGATGAAATCGTTGAACAGCAGAAGAAGATCGAGAATATCTGCTTCCAGCTTCTGATCCAGCAGCAGCCGGTAGCCAGCGACCTTCGGACCGTAACAGCTGCCATGAAAATGGTGACGGATATGTCCCGTATCGGTGATAATGCCGGTGACATTGCTGAACTGACCATCGTCATGGCTGAAAAACCCTATGTCATGAAGGTTGAAAAGATTCGTAAGATGGCGGCAGAAACGATTCTCATGCTGATCCATGCGCTGGAAGCCTATGTTGAAAAAGATATCGACAAAGCTAAGGAAGTTATGGATCATGATGATATCGTGGATAACCTTTTCAACGAGGTTAAGGCTGAGCTTGTGGAAACCATGAAAACCAATCCGGATCATGAAGAACAGGCAGCTGACCTTCTGATGGTCAATAAATACCTTGAGAGAATCGGTGATCATGCTGTAAACATAGCTGAGTGGGTTATTTTTGCCATTAATGGTGATCCTCGTATTACCCAGGCTTTCTACGAATAAATTAAACGACATTGGTGTGGTTGTGCCTGGCTGAAAAGTGCTTTTAATACCCTTACAAAAGTTCATATAGTGTTTGAAAAAAAGCCTTCCCGAAACGGACTCCTAAAAGTGATAAAGGGAAGGCTTTTTTATGTGTGGGAAATCATGTCTCTATAATGAGAATTTTTAGAAGGCTGTGCAGGAAATGAAAGAGTAGTTATGAATATTTCAAAGTTAAGAGTTAAATAGATCTTTTCAAAAAAGAAAACTCAAGACCGGCTTAGTTTTGGTCCTGAGTTTGGGAGGGAATATGAAAAATTAGGTATTGTCTTAATTAAAGAATAGATTCGGTCTGATTTTGAGGAATAGAGATCGCTTTCTCAATTTCAGAGGGAGTACCGTCATGCATTTCGTGGCCGCCTGAATAGAAAAAGACACCAAGGAATGCGGCAAATGCGGGCCATCCGATGAAGATGAGCATCCAGGTCCAGTGATCAAGGGCCAGATGGCGTATGAGGCTCCACACAACGAAACCGAGAATGCCATAAAGGATGACGGCAACGGCTGCGCAGGCTCTGTATTTATTGATAGCACGCCAGTTTTTCTGATCGAAATAATTCCATATATGACGCATTATTTTCCTCCATAGCGGATATACGCCGTAACTTCGCTCTTTTTCAAATCTGTATTTAACATACACGGTCTCTGTAAAAACCAAATAAGAAGAATTGTAAAAATGGAGTAAAAAACTAATGCTCACGTACGTCTCGTCAGGGGGTACAGTTCCTGCAACATGCAGCGTTTGTTGCTCCTTGCGGCGCTTATGCGCTCCAGCTCCTGCGCAAACGCGCCGACATAGTCGGCTCAGACACGCGCCCGCTGTCGCTGCTAGCCGCTGCGTCACGACGCAAGCCTCGCAATTGTTGAAGTGAATCTGCACCCCTGCTCTCGACTGTTCGTAAGTATTAAAACACAAAATTTTACTCAGACTTTACATAGAGCCCATCTACGCTTTACATACACTTAGTACTATCAAAAAGTCGTAAGTAAACGAATTGTAAAAAGCATGTAACTGTTCAGGGCCATGCAAAATTGCTTTCTGCAAATGCTTACATTTGGGCAGACAGACAATTTTATATGGCAAAGTGACCACATGAACAAAAGGAAAGATTCGAAGAAGCGATTTTGCGAATGGGGTGCTGAATAGTTGGACAACGGCAGGATAGAGAATCTGCCGAAAAAATCTGAGAGGAAAGAGAAAAATGGATATCTTTGGCGTATTAACCCTCTTTGGTGGTCTGGCTCTCTTCTTATATGGTATGAAGATCATGGGTGATGGCCTTGTCACCGCATCCGGCGGAAAACTTGAAAAAATTCTTGAAAGACTGACAAACAAACGTATTACAGGCCTTCTTCTTGGCATGATCGTTACGGCTATCATCCAGAGTTCATCAGCGACCACTGTTATGGTCGTTGGTTTTGTAAACTCCGGCATTATGACACTGTCACGGTCTGTCGGCATTATCATGGGCGCCAATATCGGTACCACTGTTACCTCATGGCTCCTGTCACTGACAGGCATTCAGGGCAGCAATATTTTCATTAAGCTTCTTAAACCCAGTTCCTTCTCTCCGGTTCTGGCAGTCATAGGTATCATTCTTATCATGGCCAGCAAAGAAGGCAGCAAGAAATATAATGTTGGTACCATTATGCTGGGTTTTGCCATCTTGATGTTCGGTATGGAAACCATGAGTGATTCTGTCTCTCCCCTGGCTGATGATCCTAACTTTACAAGCATTCTGACAGCCTTTTCAAACCCGATCCTTGGTCTTATAGCCGGTGCCGTGCTGACAGCTATTATTCAGAGTTCGTCGGCTTCGGTCGGTATTTTACAGGCTCTGTGTCTGACAGGTGCTGTTAATTTCAGTACCGCTATTCCTATTATCATGGGCCAGAATATCGGTACCTGTGTTACTGCTTTGATTTCTTCCATCGGTGCCAGCAAAAATGCCCGTCGAGCATCTTTTGTCCACCTTTATTTCAATCTGATCGGTACGATCCTTTTCATGATCGTATTCTATTCGTTAAACAGCTTCATGCATTTTGCATTTTTGGATACGGCAGCCAGTGCTGCAGGCATTGCTGTCATTCATTCACTCTTTAATATTGGCTGTGCTATCGTTCTCTTCCCATTTGCCAATGTCCTGGTTAAACTGGCAACTCTGACAGTTCCGGACAAAAAAGGAGAAGAGACGTCAACATCTGAGACAAGACCGGCTTCCCTGGTTGCTTTGGATGAAAGATTTCTTGATCAGCCGGCATTCGCTATGCAGCTTTGCAAAAGAGCTGCTAACGAAATGGCATCCCTTGCTGAAAGGTCCTTCGACCTTGCCATGTCGGTTTACCAGGAATATTCTGAATCCAAATCAAAGACAGTTATTGCCCTTGAGCAGGAAGTGGATCAGTACGAAGATCTTCTTGGTACCTATCTTGTTAAACTTTCCGGACGCAACCTGAATATTGAAGACAGCCGGATGCTTTCCGTCCTGCTTCAATCCATAGGGGAGTTTGAGAGAATTTCAGATTATGCTATCGCAGTGGTTGAGTCGGCTGAAAAAATGCAGAAGGCTGGTCTTAAACTGACAGATCAGGGCCTTGCAGAATTGGAAGCCTATGGTAAGTCCGTTAGTGATATACTGAACATGACCAGCGATGCCTTCATTCGGGATGATAAAAATCAGGCCCGTAATGTAGAACCCATGGAAGAAGTGGTGGATTCTCTTGGCATGGAAATGAAAAAGCGTCATGTTGAGCGTCTGAGAGCCGGTGTCTGCTCCATGGAAGCCGGTCTTATTCTCAGCGACATCATCAACAGTTACAATCGTGTAGCGGCTCATTGTTCCAATGTGGCAGTCGGTCTCATCGAAATTCAGTCAGGTGAACTTGATAAGCACGGCTATTTCACTTTGACAGACAAAGAAAGTGCTCCTTGGTTCAGGGATGAGATGATTCGTCTTTCAGAGAATTATAAGCTCCCTGAAAACAAAGCATAAAGAGGATAAAAATGTCATTAATTTACATCGTGGAAGACGATGCCAGCATTCGTGAGATTGAAAATATTGCCTTGAAAAATGGCAATTATATGGTTCAGGCTTTCGAGAGAGCATCGACTTTTTATGAAAAAATGGAGGATATTCTTCCAGATCTGATTCTTTTGGATGTTATGCTGCCGGATGAAAGCGGCTATGACATTGTGAGAAAATTAAGAAAAAATCCGAAAACACGCCGTATTCCCGTTATTATGGTGACGGCGAAGGCAACGGAAATGGATATGGTCAAGGGCCTGGATGATGGGGCAGATGATTATATCAAGAAACCATTTTCCATCATGGAACTTCTTTCCCGTGTGAAGGCACTTTTGCGCCGTACCCAGGAAGATGAGCCCATGCTCCTGACAGCCGGGGGCATTGAACTGGATCATGAAAAAAGAGCTGTATTTGCAGGTGGAAATCAGGTAGACTTGACCTATAAGGAATACGAGCTTCTGCGTTACCTCATGATCAATGAAGATGTGGTCTTAACCCGTGAATCCATCATGCGTTTCGTCTGGGATACAGACTACGAAGGTGAAACCAGAACGGTGGATATGCACATCAAAACCCTTCGTCAGAAGCTGGGAGACTATGGTAAGCTCATTGGAACGGTCCGCAACGTGGGCTACGTTCTGCATGGTGATAAGGACGAAGAATGAAACAGAAAATAAATCTCAGACTGGCTTTAATAGCCATAATCGCGGTAGTGGCGTCAACAATTGGCGTCACTGCCGTTTATTATAATCTTTTCCTGCAGCAGGTGCGTTCGGACCTTCGCATCAATGCAGAACTCCTTCGTGATTCCAGGATTTTTGATACAGTTGATTCTGATGGTACAGATCAGGCAGATACCAGTCTTTTAGGGGAACTGGAGAATGACGACCTGCGCATTACCTGGGTGGCTTCGGATGGTTCGGTTCTTTACGATAATGGAGCCGATGCCTCGGAACTGACCAATCATTTGGATCGCCCGGAAATTCAGCAGGCTCTTGAAAATGGTTATGGCGAAACGGTCCGGCAGTCAGACACCATGAATTTGAATACCTTCTACTATGCTATTTTGCTTGATAATGGAACGGTTGTCCGCGTTGCCATGCAGGCCAGAACCATTACCAGCATTTATTTTGCCGTTACACCGGTGGTGCTTATTATCATAGCCATTATTATCCTGATCTGCATCCTCATTGGCCATTATCTGACAAAGCAGCTCCTAAAGCCGGTGGCTCAGATGACGGAACATCTGGATGATCCAAATGAGATTTCAGTTTACAAGGAACTTCAGCCTTTTCAGGATAAGATTCGCAGTCAGCATGAAAATATTCTGGCAGCAGTGCGGAGCCGACAGGATTTTACGGCCAATGTCTCCCACGAATTGAAAACCCCTTTGACAGCCATTTCCGGTTATGCCGAACTTCTTGAAAATAATATGATCGAGCCGGAACAGATACCCCATGTGGCGAACCAGATTCACCGTAATGCGGACCGTCAGCTTTCACTTATTAACGATATCATTCAGCTTAGTGAGCTGGATCATTCGGAGGCTGACCGGCATTTTACAACAGTAGATCTTTACAAAATTGCCATTGAAGTCTGCGAGGACCTGTCCGTAACGGCCCGGAAGAGATCAGTCAGCTTATTTTACCGGGGCGAGATGGCTGAGTTTTCGGCGGATCCGGCCCTGATTCGGGAACTGGTTGAAAATCTGGTTCAGAATGCTATTCTTTACAATAAGCCTTATGGTAAAGTGGAGGTGGAAGTCTTTACGGATGCAGGACATCCGGAACTGGCAGTTATTGATACGGGTATCGGTATCCCGAAGGACCAGCAGGAACGGGTTTTTGAGCGGTTCTATCGTGTAGACAAGAGCCGTTCAAGAGAGACTGGCGGTACGGGTCTTGGTATGGCTATTGTTAAGCATATTGCGGAAATTCACGGTGCTGCCATCCACATGAAGAGCGACGTGGGTGTGGGAACCGAAATTCGGGTGAAATTTTAAATCAGTTGGGGAAATCCCTTCCTTTGAGTTTTTTACTAAGGTGGGATATGACAAACTACAATTAAACGGGGTTTAAGCTTCGACTGCGTTAAATGCTTCGCGAGGACGCATACAGATCTGAATTTTGTATATGTCAGCTGATGCAGATTTAAATCCAGCGCATAAGACTCACGAGCGAGTCTTGACCTCAGATAAAAATTTTACAGGCAGCAGTGAATTGCATCGAAAATAGAAAGATAGGACGGGTGAACGGTATGAATCGGGAAATAAATGCGAATGATGAAAAATTAAAGTGGAAAACCACGGAAATAAAACCGCTTCTTCATACGCCTGTCTTTGATGTACAGTCACAGCATGAAGTGTCTGCCACAGGTCTTGAAGGTGATTATGTCGCTGTTAAAGCACCGGACTGGGTAGTTGTGGTAGCTGTTCATGAGGGAAATTTCGTTCTTGTGCGGCAGTGGCGCCACGGAGAGGATAAGATCACTTTGGAATTTCCGGGAGGCGTGGCAGATCCAGGAGAAAGTCCGGAGAGGACAGCTATGCGGGAATTGGAAGAGGAAACCGGTTATCGGGCCGGCCGCATTACCTGCCTTGGCTGCGTCAGTGCTAATCCGGCTTTATTTAAAAATCATTTTTCTGTTTTTTTGGCAGAAGATCTGGTGCAGACGGGAAAGCAGCATCTGGATGCGGATGAATTTCTTAAATATACGGAAATGCCCATTCAGGAAGTCGTAAAACATTACGGTGATGATCTCTTTACACATGCTTACATGGGTACGGCACTGGCATTTTATTTTCGTGAGAAAATGAAATATGAGGAAAATAAATGAGTCATGAAAAGGTTTGAATCTCGATTATTGGTTTCATGAAGTGGTTCCAATGATTCATGACAAGAGGATATGTGCAAAGTGTATATTCTATTGTTGCAATACAGTTCGGTATATGTCTGTTGGGGCAGAACTGAATTCGGAATGCAAGACCTGCAAGCATGTCTTGGTATGTGACAGAGGCAGATAATGGAAAAGAACGAAATTATAAAAATATATGGTACGGATTATAAAGAAATGACCAAGTGCATTCTTGAAAAAGCTGATCTTGCTGATGAGATTCCAAAAGACGATGCACTTATCGGCATTAAACCAAATCTGGTATCACCCATGGAGGCTTCCTGGGGTGGAACTACTCATCCGGAAGTAGTAGCCGGCATCATTGAATATCTTCAGAAACATGGATTTAAGAACATTGTCATGCTGGAAGGCTCCTGGGTTGGGGATAAAACTTCAGAATCTATCAAGGTTTGTGGATACGACACTATCAGCGAAAAGTATCATGTCCCTTTCTGGGACCTTCAGAAGGATACGGCCAGCGAAGTTGACTGCGGCGGCATGAAGCTGCTGATCTGTGATAAGGCACAGAAGATTGATTTTCTCATCAATGTGCCGGTGCTGAAGGGCCATTGTCAGACTAAGATCACCTGTGCTTTGAAAAATATGAAGGGGCTTATTCCAAATAAGGAGAAGCGTCATTTTCATTCCATGGGGCTTCATAAACCTATCGGCCATTTGACCGCCGGGATTCATCAGGATTTCATCGTAGTGGATCATATCTGCGGGGATCTGGACTTTGAGGACGGAGGACATCCGGTTGTTCGAAATTGCATTATGGCTGCAAAGGATCCGGTCCTGGTGGACTCTTATACATGCCATCTTCTGCATTATGATACGGTAGAAGTCCCTTATATCGGTATTGCAGAGAGCCTGGGAGTCGGATGTTCGAACCTTGAAAAAATGAAACTGACCATTCTGGGAAATGAGGAGGAAAATGAGCTTCCCCGGTCCGATAAGATCGTGGAATTGAAAGATGCGGTACAGGAGGTGGATTCCTGTAGTGCCTGCTACGGTTATCTTATCCCGGCTCTTGATATGCTGCGGGAAGAGGGGCTTTTTGAAAAATTCAAAGAATTTCTTGGAAAGGACAAGATTGCCATTGGTCAGGGATACCGCGGAAAATGCGGTCGTATCGGTATTGGACAATGTACAAAGGACTTTGAAATTAATGTGCCGGGCTGTCCGCCTACAGAAAAAGAAATATATGAAGTTTTGAAAAGGTTTATACAATCTTTATAACTTTAATTTTTTCTTTTGGAAATGCACAAAACTTGGACATAATCAGGGGGTAATATAACAGCATCAAAAGGATAAAACATTAAAAAATCCTTTTTTAACATAAAGATTACTTCATTTCTCCCCCCTCTAAAAGAAATAAAAAAAGAAAATCGCTTCAGGTGTCTTGAATACCTGAAGCGATTTTTCTTTTTGATGATCACCAGACCATCGTTTTCAGAACGTCTGGTGATGATTGAATTTAAAAAACGCTTTTTACGAAAGTTTCCAGATGGAATAAATTCCGCTGTGATACAATTCTGTTGCTCCCTCTACCTGGCTCAGCCCCTCTATTGAGAAGAGATATTTGACTCCAAGACTCCTTAAAGTGTCCGCTGTAACATATAGGTTGATCAAATCATTTCCCTGAAGTTCAGCATGATTTGAGTCGGCGATAAAGAGATTGATGTGAGTATAGCGGTTCCAGATATCTTCATTATCACTAAGTCCAAGATCTTCCCAAAGCTGTTTATCCGGATAGGTTCTCAAAGCTGTCAGGGTATCAGCACCGGTAATGGCCGGGATATTGGCTATCATAAAGCTTCCACCCGAGGCCCACAGACCCGGATCGTCTTCATTGAGGGCGGCGATTTCCTGGACGATCTTGTTGTGGTAAATACTGCTAAGGCCGCTGCTGATGGGATTTACCAGACCGCCCCCCACAAGGGAAATGGCAAGGATGGTAAGAAGCAGGTTTCTCCGCATTTCTGCCTGGGCATAGTGTGAAAGGAGATAAACCAGAACTATAACGACAATAAGAGTCATAAGCCGGACAGTTTTTTCATTATCCCAAATCGGTACACTGAAACTGATCAAAGTACTGATAAGAGCTGCCGGTATCATCCAGATCAGCCATTTCTTTTTGACTTCGGTCAGGGAAATAGCCCGGATCAGAATCATCAGGTTAACCAAAGCAAAGGCGGAAATGGCCCGGGCCGAAGAATAACTCATGAGAGTAATCTTAGCTATGATTTCCGGCATGGGGAAAACCACAAAGATCATCAGGAAAAGGCTGATGATATTCATGAGTATCAGATAGATGTCCCGCTTCTTTTCCTTGAAGATCACGATGAGAGAAATGATTGTTCCGATGGGGAAGAAACAGAGGAAATCCGTGGTTTCGCAGGCATTTCCATTGCTGGTGAAAGTCCACAGCCAGCTGCTCCAGCCACGGAAAAGGGCTTTGAAGTTGCTTATAGGACCTCCGGTATAGGTACGCTTTCCGGGATAAACTGTATTCATGGTAGCGGCAATGGTGGAGCCGGAAGTCTTGAAAATATAGAGCATGGCTACAGCAAGAACAAGGATGCCGCCGAACCAGATAAGGACATCGGTACGGTGAATCTTTATTTTCTTCCTGTTTGCAATGAGGAGGGCCAGGGCACAGGCGGCAAAGACGTAGGCTAAAGGCACCATCCAGGCTGGGTAAAGGGTCATGATATAACCGCCGGCACATAGCACCAGACCGGCCATATAAAGAATCTTTCTGGAAGTACGGGTCTCATCTATGTAGAACTTAAGAAGCAAAATAGCTCCCTGTCCGAAAACCAGCATTTCGACGAAACCGTTGATGGAGAACCACCACTGAACCACCGGAGACAGAGCCATAAGAATGGCATAACACAGAGAAAGTATCCGTCTGTCTTTGGTAAGAAAACGGGCAAATTCAAAGGAAACAAGGAAGAGAAATACCAGTCTGGCAGACCAGAAGAAGGCCAGACCGTATTCGGCACCCAGGATGATATAGAAAGCAGAGAACGGTCTGAAGATCGTAACAATGTTCATGACAGGCTGACCGTAGGTCATAAACATATCCGTGGCCGAATATCCCCAGATGTCAGAAAACCATTTAAAACCGGATTTTGTCTGAGAAAGAGCCATCTCTGTAAAGACAACATATTCATCAGAGCGGAGACTGCGGGAAACACCCCAGAGATTGGATGAATCTGCACTGCTTAAAGCGGTTTCTGATACCTGCCCAATAGAGGAGCCGTGAAGTTTGCAAATGGTACACAGGATAATGAAGGCAAAACCTAAAGCCCAGCGGTAGCGGAAGGCAAAGGCTTTAAACTTTTCAAAATCCATAACTGCCAGAATCAGAACCAGGAGACCAAGGAAATAGAAAAGCACCCGGACAGAAGAGAGATTCCGCAGTGTGCCCTTGACATAATCACCAAAAGAAGGATTTATGATAATGGCCTCATAATTGTAGGAGTCAAGGGAGTCCGTACCAATATCGATACGGAGGGCTGTGGCTGACTGCTCTAAATCCAGGAATACAGCCGAATCATTTTCCGTATAATAAAATTCTTTAAGAGTCTCTTCAGAGAATCCTTCATTGGCAGTCTGATAATAAACCTGCACGCTGAGGGATGAGGAAGAAAGAGACGAGAGTTTAAATTCGATGTCATGTACGGTAGAGGAAATGCCTTCAACAAAAAAGTGAGGATCCTCACTGCAGCTTACATGATTGCCGTTGAGGGTGACATTTTCACATTGCAGATCGTCCGGCGTGTAGACGATTCGTTCACCGGTACCCCTTAAAGCCTGCAGGGCATTGGTCATATCGAAGATAGAGAAAAATTCGATCAACATGGCAAAGATTAAGGCTGCAATGATGTAAAGAGCAAATTTTGGTGAGATAGATTTGGCACTGTTTTTTAATTTCAAAATAAAATCTCCTGTTTGATGAAGTTTTATAAAGTCTAAACGGCAGAAAAACTAAAAAGTTTTCTGCCGTTTTGTAAACGTATTATTTTGTCTCCTCTTTAAGGAGTTCCTTCTTTTCCCGGGAAGCTGTGTGAAGAAGCATCTCAAAATCCTGACGATTCTTCTGCACCATGGTCTGAAGAATCTGACCGGAGAAGAAGGAAAGAAGAGAGGCAATGGCCAAAAATCCACTGACGATAAGTGTCGGGAAGCGAAGCACCAGCCCTGTCTTTAAATAGTCACTGAATACCGGAATAAAGAAGGCAGCTGCAATAATGAAAAGGATTAAAGCAACGATGCCGAAAAACTGTCCCGGCTTGTAATTGCGGAAAAGACGGGCAATGGTTTTCAGGACTTTGAAGCCATCTGAATAGGTATTCAGCTTTGATTCACTGCCTTCAGGGCGGTCACGATATTCGATAACCACATTATCAAGGGCAAGATTTTTATCAACGGAATGAATACTCATTTCGGTTTCGATTTCAAAACCCTTAGACAAAATCGGAAAGGTTTTGACGAATTCATAACTGAAAGCCCGATAACCGGTCATAATGTCCCGGATATTACTCTTGAAAATAGTATTAATAGATTTACGCACAAGATCGTTGCCGAAATTGTGGAAAGGTCTCTTGTTTTCTGTGAAATAAGTGGATGAAAGACGATCACCGACAACCATATCCACCTGCTTTTCGAGAACACGGTCAGCCATTTCACGGGCGAATTCCGCCGGATAGGTATCGTCTCCATCCGTCATAATATAACATTCGGCATCGATTTCCCGGAACATGCGGCGAATGACATTACCTTTGCCCTGCTGATATTCATGACGGACAACGGCGCCGGCCTTTTCAGCGATTTCAGCCGTATTATCCGAGGAATTGTTGTCATAAACGTAAATGACGGCTTCCGGAAGGGCAGTTTTGAAATCGAGGATAACCTTTTCGATGGTCTGACTTTCATTGTAACAGGGAATAAGAACTGCTATTTTGTCCATAAAAATCTCCAATGGTGTGATTTAAAATATAGATTGCATTTTAACGTTTATGTCTGATCTGATATTTCATACCTGCAACGGTAATGAACAGTCTAATAGACATAATCATTTGTTATTTTAGTTTATCGGCGATAATAAAGCAAGGTTATAAGCAAAATTGTGGAGGTTTGCAGGGAAGTGCATGAGTTTTGTGCGCTGGATTCGGGGCTGCATCATCAGATATATACCTATCTGAACCCGTGCCCATCCTCGCGGAGTCGATTACAAATATCCTTGTCGGTAAAAAGATATATGACATGTCTGTGAAGGATTTTGGAGAAATCCTTAAGTTGATTCCTTTTTGGTTAGCTTGCATAAACTTTGATATTGTTAAAAAATAAACATTGTGCAGAATAACGATTGACATTTATTTCACAAAGTAGAATAATAAGGACAAGTTGATTGGTTAAAAAAATAACAATCTCATCAACCAAGGAAAATGCATCGGGCTGTATTGCGCAGGCAGCTTCAAATGAATTCCTGAAACAATGGATGACATGGGATGCAGTTCTGACCGCCATGAACTAAAGCTGAAAAAGAATTTGACCATGAAGTGGATTCATCCGGAGCGATGAAAGAAAGGATCGAAAGATGGAAAAGAAGAAAAAAGAAGTACTCTTAGATTCACCGGAAGCACTTGAAGAAAAACTTGCGAAGATGCGCAAGGCTCAGAAAGAATATTCACATTTTACCCAGGAGGAAGTTGATAAGATTTTCCGTGCAGCAGCTATAGCTGCCAATAAAGCCCGTATCCCGCTGGCTAAGATGGCTGTGGAAGAAACAGGTATGGGTATCGTGGAAGACAAGGTTATCAAAAACCATTTCGCTTCAGAATATATTTATAATAAATACCGTTATGCCAAAACCTGTGGTGTCATTGAAGAGGACCGCGCCTTTGGTATCAAAAAAATAGCAGAACCTCTGGGGGTTGTGGCAGCTGTTATTCCTACTACAAACCCCACATCAACAGCTATTTTCAAATCCCTTATTGCTTTAAAGACAAGAAATGCTATCATCTTCAGTCCCCATCCCCGTGCTAAAAAATGCACCGTAGAAGCCGCAAAGGTTGTTTATGAAGCAGCAGTTGCAGCCGGTGCACCGCAGGATATTATCGGCTGGATCGATGTTCCCTCCCTCGAACTGACAAATAAAGTTATGCAGGAATGTGACTGCATTCTGGCTACCGGCGGTCCGGGCATGGTTAAAGCCGCTTATTCATCAGGCAAGCCGGCTTTGGGTGTTGGTGCAGGAAATGTACCGGCTATCATTGACAGCACGGCTGATATTACCGTAGCTGTTAACTCCATCATTCATTCCAAGACTTTTGATAATGGTATGATCTGTGCTTCTGAGCAGTCTGTAACAGTTCTGGCAGATGTTTACGATGCTGTTAAGAAGGAATTCAAAGATCGCGGCTGCTATTTCCTTAAGGGCGCAGAACTGGATAAGGTGCGCAAGACCATTCTTATAGATGGGGCACTGAATGCTAAGATTGTTGGACAGAAGGCTGCCGAGATTGCCCGTCTTGCCGGGGTTAAGGTTCCGGAAGAGACAAAGATCCTTATTGGCGAGGTTGAATCTGTTGAGCCCTCTGAAGAATTTGCTCATGAAAAACTTTCACCGGTTTTGGCCATGTATAAGGCAAAGACCTTTGATGAGGCATTGGATAAGGCTGAAAGACTGGTGGCTGACGGCGGCTTCGGTCACAGCTCTTCTCTTTACATTGATGTGAATGAAAAAGAGAAGATGGCAAAGCATGCAGACCGCATGAAGACTTGCCGTATTCTTATCAATACGCCTTCCTCACAGGGTGGTATCGGTGATCTTTATAACTTCAAGCTGGATCCGTCACTGACTCTTGGCTGCGGTTCCTGGGGTGGAAACTCTATTTCCCACAATGTTGGAGTTGCAGATCTTCTGAATGTCAAGACGGTTGCCGAGAGGAGAGAAAATATGCTTTGGTTCAGAACACCGGAGAAGGTGTACTTCAAGAAAGGCAGTATGCCGGTGGCCCTGGATGAGCTTGGCACTGTCATGAATAAAAAGAAATGCTTTATCGTAACGGACAGCTTCCTTTATAAGAGTGGTTATGTTAAACCTATCGAAGAGAAACTGGATTCCATGGGTATTCGTCATACCTGCTTCTATGATGTGGCACCGGACCCCACACTAGGCTGTGCACTTGAGGGCACTAAGGCTATGCGTGAGTTCGAACCGGACGTTATCATTGCCCTGGGCGGTGGTTCCGCTATGGATGCCGGCAAGATCATGTGGGTTATGTATGAACATCCGGAAGTTGACTTCGAAGATATGGCCATGGATTTCATGGATATCAGAAAGAGAATCTACACCTTCCCGAAGATGGGCATCAAGGCTTACTTTGTTGCCATTCCCACTTCTTCCGGTACAGGTTCTGAAGTTACACCTTTCGCCGTTATTACAGATGAAAAGACAGGAACCAAGTATCCGTTGGCTGATTACGAGCTGATGCCTAAAATGGCTATCGTTGATACTGACAATATGATGACACAGCCTAAGGGGCTGACTTCTGCTTCAGGTATCGATGTTATGACACACGCTTTGGAAGCTTATGTTTCCATCATGAATTCTGAATTTACAGATTCTCTGGCCCTAAAGGCAACGAAGCTGGTCTTTGATTATCTGCCCCGTGCTTATGAAAATGGAAATGATGTAGAGGCTCGTGACAAGATGGCTATGGCATCCTGCATGGCAGGTATGGCATTCGCCAATGCTTTCCTTGGAGTCAACCATTCACTGGCGCACAAAATTGGTGCTTTCCATCACATTCCTCATGGTATCGCTAATGCTCTGGTTTTGACCTATGTTATGCGTTACAATGCGAGTGCGGTACCGACCAAGATGGGAACCTTCCCTCAGTATGCTTATCCCCATACACTGGAGAGATATTGCGAGATCGCCCGTTTCAACGGCATTGTAGGTAAAGATGATAATGAAACCTTTGAGCTTCTCATTAAGAGAATCGAAGAACTGAAGAAGACCATCGGCATCAAAGATTCCATCAAGGAATATGGCGTGGATGAGAAGTATTTCTTGGATACGCTGGATGATATGACCGAGCAAGCTTTCAATGATCAGTGCACCGGTGCTAACCCCCGTTATCCGCTGATCAGTGAGCTGAAAGAAATCTATCTCATGGCTTATTACGGAAAAGAATATTCACTTTAATTAGGAAAGAGTTCTATCTGACAGAAACGTTGATGAAGGTTGTGATACGGCGGAGAACACGGAAATGTGTTTTCCGCCGTTTCTGCCGGATTTATTTTAGTGAAAATGTCTGACGTTACGGGAAAATGGCAGGGGTTAATGTTATAATCGCAGAAATTTTCCGGGGATGAAGAGCCTTTCTTGACTAATGAAGGAAATTTAAGTAAGATTTCGTTAATAGCGCTATTTTATGAGAAAATGAAACGGACGTGTCTTTATAATTTAGATTATCGTTATTTCAATTTCAAATAAATCGGTCTTAATCTTTGAGGAGAAAAAAACATGGCAGTCGCATCATTAGTTCTTGGTATTGTTGGTTTGGTTATTGAACTTGTCAGCTTAGGTGTATTTGGATGGCTTGGTGCTATCCTTGGCATCATCGGCATTATCCTTGGCGCTCTTGGCAGAAAGAAGACACCGGATAAGAAGGGTATGGCTACAGCTGGTCTTGTTCTGAGCATCCTGGCTCTGATCTTTGGTATTCTTCTTTACCTGGCTTGCGTTGGTATTGCAGCCGGCATTGAACAGTCAATCAGCTAATTCATGAGAATGACGAATGAAAGAGGTTCCGTTTGGAGCCTCTTTTTTTGCGCAAGCAACCAGTAAAAGTCTGCGTTTACACGAGACCCTGGCGACCGATGCGATAACTTGAGAAGCTAACAATACGTGTATTGCGTAGTTAAGATGCAGGGAAAAAGTCTTTTTGCTTCCTATATCTTAATAGGAAAGTTCTTATCGTTGTGTTAAAATGAAACGTGTGTTGCCTTATGGCAGGACGCATTAATGATACTGACATTTGTGAGAATTAAAGGGGATGAAAACATTTGCCCCAACTTCATAAAGTCTGGAAAAGGTAGAGTATGCATCTGTATTTTCATTTATTTGGCCTGTCGATTCCGGCATACGGTTCCCTAATCGCGTTGGGACTGGTGCTGGCCAATCTTATGGCCTGGGTACTCCTTAAGAAAAGGGAGCTGGATCCGGATGATTTTTTAATCCTTGAGGGTTATGCTCTTTTAGGAGGCCTTTTGGGAGCAAAGCTTCTCTATTTCTTTGTATCGAGAAATGAAATCGACTGGTCCCGGATTTTTGAATTTTCTTACCTGAGTGAGCTTATGAAATCCGGCTTCGTCTTTTATGGAGGGCTTATAGGCGGCCTTTTTACGGTTTTTCTGGCAGGAAAGATTCATAAGATCAAAGTGGAAATTTACGTTCGTCAGGTTATTGTCTTTATTCCTTTTATTCACGGGTTTGGACGACTGGGCTGCTTTATGGCAGGGTGCTGCTATGGTGTTCCCTGGGATGGACCATTTGCAGTTACTTTTCCGGAAGGTTCCATGGCTCCCTCTGGTATATCCCTTTTTCCGGTTCAGCTGGTGGAGGCAATCTTCCTTTTTGTTATTTTTGGAATCGAACTGTCACTGCTTCTTAAGAAAAATTTTAAATATACTGTTGAACTTTATATTCTGCTTTATGCCATTCTGCGGTTTATTATGGAATTTTTCCGCTACGATTCTATACGGGGATTTGCAGCCGACATTTCCACCTCCCAGTGGATCTGCATCGGATGTTTTGCACTGAGCGTTGTTTGGCTGCTGCGGTGTATTCGGAAGAAAGCGAACGCGGGCCACGGAAATGTAAGTAATGCAGAAAATTAAGATGATGAAACATATGCAATGCAGCAGAGAACGATTTAAGATAAAATGATATTGGAATCAAAAGGTGTTCGACAAGCAGGCTTGCGTCGGAGCTTGGAACTTTTTGACTTGGTATCACATTTAAATACATAGCTGTTGAAAAGGAGAAAAAATGGCTGTTTATACATTAAAAAATAATCATACGGCAGAGATGAAGATCATCTGGGCAGGTGAAGAATGGAAAAAAGCACTGGTGATGGCAGATGATATTGCCTTAAGAGACAATAAAAGCCGGGATGAAGCCCTGGAAGAGCTGATCAATAATAAACTGGATGAGCTATATCCGGCTGCCCTTGAGGAACTGAAACTGGAGCCGTTATCTGAAGTGGAAACGGAAATCTCTGATTTTGCACCGGACAGCATTGAATTTACCTTTACCTTTGAAGTGGCTCCCCACATTCAAATCGGTGATTTGAGTGACCTTCATTATGAAGCGGAAGTTAAGGATGTAACGGATGCAGATATTAATGCTGTTATTCTGGAACTGCGGGATCAGGCAGGAGTTTATCACTGCGTTGAAAATACACCGGCCCAGCCTGGAGATGAGGTGATCATCGATTACGCAGGCGAGACAGACGGCAAAGAATTCGAAGGCGGAAAAGCCGAAAATACCTCGCTTATGCTGGGAAGCGGAACTTTTATTGAAGGATTTGAAGAACAGCTTATCGGCTGCGTATCCGGGGAAGAAAAAGATATTCATGTCACTTTCCCCACGGTTTACCATACACCGAATCTGGCCGGAAAAGATGCCGTGTTCCATGTAACACTGCATGAAGTAAGACGTCTTGAACCCGGGGATGACGATGCGGTTCTGGAGGCGGCAGCGGAAGTTTATGGCGAAGTGGCCGATATGGATGAGCTTAAGGAAGCCATTGCCGATGATCTTGCTTATGAAAATGAAGAAGCGGCAGCAGAAGAAGCTGGTGATCATATCCTGGAAGAGCTGATGAAACGCTATCCTTTTGATATTCCGGAAAGACTCATTGTGGAAGAAACCACCAATGTTTATGAGGAATATCTTTCCCAGCTGCAGGATCAGGGCATCGATCCGGAAGATTATCTGAAAGAAAACAACAGGACAGATATTGATATCAGAAAGGCCTGCCGTAATGAGGCTGAAATGCAGGTAAGAAAGAGAATGCTCCTGACTGCCATTGCGGATAAATTTAACCTTGAACCGGCTGAGGATGAGATTGAAGCTGAGTATGAGGAGATGGCAGAAGCTATGGGTGTCACAACTGATGTTATCAAAGATGCGGCGGATGAAAGTATGGTGGTAGAGTCTCTTCGACTCGGCATGGCTATGGATTATCTAAAGACTCTCTGTGAATAGAAGAATGTCGATTAAGTCTGATAAGAGCCGACTTATGTGAAGCTGTTTGCCATTGAGGTTAAAATACCTTATGTCTCCAACATCATAAAATAAAAGGTCCTTGCAGTTTGGAATTACCGGCTGCTGGGACCTTTCTTTATGTGTGTAAAACAGCAACTGTTAAAAAATGCACATGGATATGAACGCGCACAAAAACAGTCTGTAGTCAAAAATTATGTCTAATTACTTAATCTTTACATTTAACTTACTTGAAAATGACAATAATAGTTGACAATTAGTTTAGTATCAGTAAAATCATAATTGCGGCTAAAGTTTAGCAATGCAAAACATTTCGTTTAGAAAAATAAACAAGGCTTAGATATGGAACAGGAATATATTAACGAAAGAATCGGACAGAAGATCAAGGATTTGCGAAATCGTGTGGGACTGACCCAGCAGGAACTGGCTGACCGGTCAGAACTGACGAAGGGGTTTATTTCCCAGCTGGAAAGAGGTCAGGTAACACCATCTGTTGTTACACTTCTTGATCTTATTGAATGTCTGGGGACGACACCGGCTCAGTTTTTTAAGGAGACGGAACAGGAACAGATCGTTTTTTCTGAAGAAGGATTTTTCGAAAAATTTGATGAGGGTGGAAACAGCATTCAGTGGATTGTGCCCTCAGCCCAAAAGAACCGGATGGAACCACTTTTGGTAGAGGTTCAGCCTCACAAGAGTCTTGCAGAAGATACGGCTCACGATGGCGAAGAATTTGGCTATGTTATTTCCGGAAAGATCAGACTTCACCTTGGGGACAAGGTTTATGAGGTGAGGAAGGGTGAGAGCTTTTATTATCAGGCTAAGTGTTCTCACCGGATTGAAAATCCAGGCAACCGGGCAGCACAGTTTATCTGGGTCAGCACACCGCCGACCTTTTGAAGATAGGGAGTGGAGAGAGTATGAGCACAGAAAATATTATTGAGTTAAAGAATATTACACGGAATCTGGGTGACCGCTTTTCGGTTACAGACTTTAACCTGAGTGTTAAAAGAGGTGAGTTCGTCACTTTCCTTGGCCCTTCCGGCTGCGGAAAAACTACAACCCTCCGTCTTATTGCCGGTTTTGATATGCCGGATGGGGGTCAGATTCTCTTAAATGGCGAAGATATCGCCACGCTTCCACCAAACAAAAGACCGGTCAACATGGTCTTTCAGCGCTATGCTCTTTTTCCAAATATGAACGTTCATGATAATATCGCCTTCGGCCTTAAGATCAAAAAAATGTCGAAGA
>CAVDGK010000007.1:0-24382 GCA_963607995.1 Oscillospiraceae bacterium
ACTATGGCGGTCAGGTGAGATGCCTGTATGCCAGTCGTCTTGAAAGTAAGGATCCGTATCTTGGAGGAAGAAAGAGGCTTCCGGCACTGCGTGAACTGGAAGAAGAGATTTTGCAGAACCAGTGGAATGGTGTGTTGGATTTTGGCGGTGATATCACCGTTCTTGAATTGGCAGAACGCTATGTGGAGACCAGGCAGAGTGTTAGAGAGTCTACCCGAGCCGGATACAAGACGGTGCTTAACATTCTAAGAAATGACCCTTTTGGCAAAATCCGAATTGATAAGGTAAAGCTTTCGGATGCCAAACTTTGGATCTTAAAGCTTAACAAAGACGGCAGACGTTATAGTTCCATTCACAATATCAGAGGCGTCCTACGGCCAGCTTTTAATATGGCATTAGAGGATGATCTGATCAGAAAAAATCCATTTGAATTTCCATTAGGTTCCGTGGTTGCTGATGATAGCAAAAAGCGAGAAGCCCTTACCCCTGAGCAGGAGGAGACTTTCCTTAATTTCGTAAAAGAGGATCAGCATTTTTGTAAGTATTATGATGGAATTTATATTCTGCTTAATACAGGTCTGCGTATCTCGGAATTCTGTGGACTTACACCGGAGGATGTGGATTATGAGAAAGAATGCATCCATGTAAGAGGACAACTGGTTCGCCCAAGCAATATGATTACAGCCTATGAGCCAACCAAGACCGCATCAGGTGTCCGGGATGTGCCTATGAGTGAAGAAGTCATGGAATGCTTTCGGCGAATCACAGAAAACAGGAAGAAGCCTTTCATGGAACCTGAAGTGGATGGAAAAACAGGATTTTATTGGCTGGATAAAGATGAAAGACCTCTTTTGGCTCTGCATTGGGAGCATTATTTTAAACGTATCGTAGATAAATATAACAATCACTATACGGAGAAATTGCCGCGAATCACGCCACATGTCTGCCGTCATACCTTTTGTTCTAAGATGGCAAGGCGGGGGATGAATGCCAAGAACCTGCAATATATCATGGGTCATTCGGAGATTGGAATTACTTTAGATACCTACACGCATTTGAGTTTTTCTGATGCGGCCAGCGACTTTAAGAAGTGCATGAAAGGTGCATAAGTTCCAGGTGGCACGGGTGGCAAATGAACGTCCCTGTGCCACCTATCTGCCACCTAAATGGGCAAAAAATAGGTGGCAAAAGTCGGAAAAATGCGGAAATTTGCCCAAAATCAGGTGATTTTGAGGTCACTGCATTTTGAGACTTTATAAGGCAAATCGGCGCATTTCGCCGCAAATTAAGGAGTAAAAATAAGATGATAAAAGTACTATTCGTTTGTCACGGCAATATCTGCCGTTCACCTATGGCAGAGTTCGTTTTTAAAGATATGGTGGAGAAGGCGGGAATTGCTGAGGATTATGTGATTGCTTCGGTAGCAACCAGTCGGGAAGAAATTGGCAATGGCGTTTATCCTCCGGTACGCAGGATTCTGAATCAAAAAGGAATTGACTGCAGCAAAAAAAGAGCCCGTCAACTGACTAAAGAAGAATATGATGAATGGGATTATATTATCGGCATGGATGGCTGGAATATGCGAAATATTGATCGCATTTTTGAAAATGGGGATCCGGAAGACAAATGCTATAAGATGATGGAATTTGCCGGTTCGGGGGAAGATGTGGAAGATCCCTGGTATAGTGGACTTTTCGATGAAGTTTATGAGCAGATTAAGAGAGGATGCGAAGGCCTTCTTGCGGAGACGAGAAAATGATGCAAGGCTTTCTTTTGCAAAAAAAAGTTCCTCTGATGAAACAAAAGTTTTACATAATACTTACAGCTATCTTGGGTGGGATGTCTTGTGCATTCCGCCTTTCCTTTGCTATACTGAAGCCGGTTTAGGATAAAAAATTCCTAAACGACGTCAATATCGATGCAAAAATGAAGTAATCTCAGAGGGGAAAATGTATGTTCTGTTCTAACTGTGGCGGTGAATATGCTGATTGGGCACTAAAATGTCCTTATTGCGGCAGTGTTAATGACAAAGGGGCCGAAAAGAAATACATGGAGCATATGGAAGATTTGCGAAAAAATCTGGATCAGGTAGATGAGGAATCCGAGGCGGATTATAAAAAGACCATGAGCAGAAGTGTGAAGAGGATTTCTCTGATCGTATTGATAATCATCGCTGCTGCTGTTGTGGTATTCATAACAGTCAGGGTTTTTAACAATCAGAAAAATCGTATCGAGGAAACTGCGAAGCTGCAGGAGAATGACTGGGAAAAAGAAGAATATGCCAAGATGGATGAACTCTACGAAAACGGAGATTTCGAAGGTATTCTAACAGAAAATGAAAAACTCGTCAGTGAAAATTCAAAATACTCGCTGGGTGATTGGGAACATTATTGTTTTATATTTGAATTTTATTGGGAGTACAATGATATTTGTCAGGCAAAGGCTCAGATCGAGGCTGGAAGCGGTGATTCTTATACTTTAGGCAATGGCATTTATGGAGCCTTGTACCTTTCGAAATTTGCCACCGAGGAATATATTGGGCAGCTGCAGGAAAATTTTAAGCAGGGTTATAGAGGCTTAAGCGATGAAGATGTTGAGATGGTGAGAACCTATCAGCAGGAGGCTGCGGATTTTCTGAGCAATTCCCTTAAATGGTCGGAAGATGAGATCAATGAAGTTTATGAAGAATGTACACCGGACGATTACCTTACGTTGAGTCCCTGCTACGATAAAGGCAAGGAACTTGCAAAAGAATATGGGTGGGAATAGAAGATGAAATGTGAACAGTGCAGTGGACCGATCACGCTGGAAGAAGAATTTTGTCCACACTGCGGGGCTTTAAATAAGGAAGCCCGGAGGCATCTTGAAGACATGAAACGGTTTAATGCTGATTATGAGCAGACAAAATCCGAGGTTATGGCCAATTCGGCTAGGCAGGGAAAAAGGCATGCTCAGATCATTACTTTGATCGTTATGGCGGCATTAAATATTATCGTTTTCGTTATGCAGGCTAATTATTATGAAGTTGGATATTTTTTTGAAGGAATAGCCGTTAACCAAAATTCTTCAAAATATGAGAATGAACTGGATGAATTGGAAAGCGAAGGAGATTACACGGGACTTTACAAACTGGACAGCGTAAAAGACCTTTATCTTTCCAAATCAGATAAAATAAAGAATTTCTCATCTGTTATTTCCATGAGCGGTGATTATTTCCGCATTATGCAAAATATTTACAATCTGCAGACAAAAGAGAATAATAGTTACGACCAGGGAAGCTGCATTCAAAGTCTGGCCTATGCTGCCAGTGCTTTTTATGGTGACTGGAACAGAAGAGATAACGATTATCTGAAGGAACGCTATGCAGGAAATCATCTGACAGCCATGGATGATATGAAAGATCGAGTAGAAGCTATGCTCAAAAGTTATTGCGGTCTGATGGATGAGGATCTTGAGAAGATCCCGGATTTGAGTGAGCAGGAGGTGCTTATTCTTATAGGAAGGAGAATGGGCATTTATGATTAAGGTCAATGTGAATATTGAAAGAGATCACGGCAAAAAAAAGAAAAATATTTTTGTTGTCCTTGTGACTCTCCTTGCGGCGATTCTCTTCATTAACGTTTTGGTGCTTGCTGTTCGGATTGGATCGAGAGACAGTTACAATACATATGAATACAGCGAGCTGAAAAGTGAACTGGATCATAAAGATTATCCCAATCTTATGCAAATGGTCAAAAGTAATGAAGCCAGTAACCATAAGGCAGTAGCCAATACAGAACAGTTCAGTTATTTTGTTGATTTTTATGAAAATGCCCTTCTTTATAAAGCTTATCAGGATGAAGGTGAAACGGAAAAAGCTGAGACTTTTTTAAGCAAAGCAAAAGAAAAGGAAGTCCTTATTACCAACGATGATTTTGATGATGCTATTCAGAATGTGGAGGAGCTTTACGGCATAAAATAGGGCTGATAGGAGTAAAACGTGGCAGTTTGCACAATAGAAGATCTGGAGAAAGATAACAGAGAAAAAATGATCATCGACCTCAGGGCGGAGGCTGAATTTATTAAGGAAAATTATCCGGGATCGGTGAATTATCCGGAAGATACGGCACTGGAAAATGCAGACAAGCTTCCGAAGGACCGGCCCATTTATCTGATCTGTTATAAAGGACAGAAAAGTGAAGATGTTTCTTCTGATCTGGAAGAAATGGGATTTGATGAAGTTTACAGTGTAAAGGGTGGCTTTTTAAGCTACCGCAAGCTTCTTATTTCCCGCTATATGGCTGAGCAGAATGATCCTTTGAAGAAGGCTCAGGATGTGGAACGCAGCATTATTAAGAAATTTAAGAAGGAAATCTGGCGGAAATTCACCAAGGCCATTAATGAATACCAGATGATCCAGGATGGGGATAAGATTGCAGTCTGCATTTCCGGTGGAAAGGATTCCATGCTGATGGCCAAGCTTTTTCAGGAGCTGTATCGACATGGAAAACACAATTTTGAAGTAGTATACCTTGTTATGAATCCGGGTTACAACGAACTGAATGCCAGAACTGTCGAGGAGAATGCCCGCATTCTTAATGTCCCTATTACGGTTTTCCAGAGTCAGATTTTTGATATCGTAGCTTCTGACGAGCAGTCACCTTGTTACCTTTGTGCCCGTATGAGACGGGGGCATCTTTATGCCAAGGCTAAAGAACTGGGATGCAACAAGATTGCCCTGGGACATCATTTTGACGATGTTATTGAAACAATCCTTATGGGCATGCTTTATGGTTCCCAGATTCAGACCATGATGCCAAAGCTTCACAGCACGAACTTTCCGGGAATGGAACTGATCCGTCCTCTTTATCTGATTCGTGAGGCGGATATTATTCACTGGATGCATTATAATGGACTTCATTTTATTCAGTGTGCCTGCCGGTTTACGGAAAATTGCGCTTCCTGCGGCGGAACGGAAAAGGGGTCCAAGAGAGCCGAAATCAAACAGCTGATTAAGGAATTGTCGAAGGTAAATCCTTATATTGAAATGAATATTTTCCGGAGTGTGGAAAATGTTAATTTGAGTACGGTTATCCAGTATAAGCAAAATGGTGTTAAGCATCATTTCCTGGAAACCTATGATGAAAAGACGGATACAACTGGAAATGAGTGATGAGAAGGAGCCTGATATTCAATAGATGCAGGCTCCTTTTTAGTTACGCGAAACAACGAGACAAGTGGATTGCGAATATCCGCTTGACGTTACCCAGAAGCCGCAAACAGCGGACTTTCGGTCATTTTCGTATTTTTGATGGTGGGATTTTATTGCACAAAATGGTTGTATTAAAAAAAGTGCACTTCCAATTTCGAAATTTTTGGCAAATTGTCAAACATTAAAAATCCCCATTTTATGGGAAAAAACCGCAAATCATTACAACGAAAATAGCAAATTTACGAATTTTTATATGCAAAAGCAACAAAAGATAGCAAATTGCTTAATTGACAAAGACGTAACAAAGGGCGACAATAAGAGTTAGCTTAGTTTATTGCAAAAGAAATGCTTGTGAGGTGTATTTTTTGCAGATGGAGATTTCTCCAAAAAATAAAATGAAGGGAATACGAATTTATGGAATTACAGATTCAGGACTTAGTTTCATCAATCCGAAAAGATGGTATTGATGCAGCTAATGCTGAAGCAGAGTCCATTATTTCCGAAGCAAAGAAAAAAGCTGAGAAAATAGTGGCAGATGCGAAGGCTGAAGCTAAAAACGTTAAGGATGCCTCCGAGAAAGAAATTGGTATTCTTAAGGAAAGCGCATCGGTTAGTGCTGAACAGGCCAAACGTGATGCCATGCTTGCCTTTAAAAGCGAAGTGCAGGCCGAATTTGAAAAAATCCTTTCCGCTAAGGTCAGAGATAATCTTTCTGATGCTTCTCTGGGCAAGCTGATCAAAGCTGTTCTGACGGAAGAGGATGTTGCAAAGTATACTGCTGAGGTGTCTGAAGTCAGCGATGCTCTTAAGGCTGAACTGGCAGATGAGATTAAAAAAGGTCTCGAGATCAAACCTACCAAGGGTGTAAAAGCAGGCTTCCGTCTTGCAGCTAAAGATGGCTCCGGTTATTTTGACTGCTCAGACGAGGAAATCATGCAGATGCTGATGCCCTATTTCAGAAATCTGGAATTTGGCAAGCAGTAAAGAAAACTGAGTATGCTCAGTTTCGAAATGAGTGCGGCTTGTAAAAGAGCTGTATAAGGAGGGCCTATGGCTTCATATTATTATCTGATAGCGAGCCTGCCGGACCTGAAGTCAGATGGGGAGATGCCTTTAAGCTATGAGGAATTTCTTTCCCTGTGTGAACTGAATGTAAGTGAATCAACTTACAATGCCTTGAAAAACCTGACACTTTCCTCAGAGGACGGACCGTTTCTTAAGAAATGGAATGCTTTTTATGAGAATCTGATGCGGGAACTGAACAGTCAGAGAAGTGCCAAACTTGGAAAAACTTATTCGGCCGAATACGAAAAGGATCTTATTACCACCCAGGCAGCTCAGGCGGCCATGGCGGCAAAGAATCCTTTAGAGGCAGAAAAGATTCTTCTGGATTGTCAGTTTGAAGGTCTTGATTCACTGGTGGGCATGCATACCTTTGATGATGTTTATCTTTTTGGGTATGCCATTAAACTGAAGCTGCTTGAACGTCAGAGCTGCTTTGAAGAATCAAAAGGCAAGGCAGAATTTAAGCATCTGTTTGATGCAGTGCAGCAGCGTGTCTATAGCTTATAACAGGAGACTATGAATGGAAATAGTAACAGGACATGTAACCGGCATTAACGGAAACCTGGCAAATGTCAGTTTCGATGGTGCCGTCCATAAAAATGAGGTTGGTTACATCCTTGTTGATGATAAGCGTCTTAAGGGCGAGGTTATCCGTATCAACAATGGCGTAGCCAGTATGCAGATTTACGAAATGTCCGACGGTATCAAGGTCGGAGATCCGGTAGAATTTACCGGTGAACTTATGAGTGTTGAACTTGGCCCCGGCCTTTTAACACAGGTATTTGATGGTCTGCAGAACCCCCTTCCGGATTTAGCTGATAAATGCGGCTTTTTCCTGGAAAGAGGTGTTTATCTTGATCCGATTCCGGATCGCGAATGGGAATTTACACCTTCCGTTTCTGTTGGTGATGCCGTAGAAGCCGGCGATCCTATCGGCAGCGTTCCGGAAGGTTTGTTTACCCATCAGATTATGGTTCCCTTTACACTGAAGGGAAGCGACTGGAAGGTTAAATCCATTAAAGAAAAAGGAACCTATCATGTCAGAAGCACCATTTGTGTTATTGAAAATGGCAATGGTGAAGAAAAAGAACTGAGCATGGTTATCACACAGCCGGTTAAGCAGGCTGTTAAATGCTACGAAGAGAGACTTCGTCCGGATGAGACTCTGGTCACACAGATTCGTTGTATCGACTCTTTCCTTCCGGTAGCTAAGGGTGGTACTTTCTGTGTACCGGGACCTTTCGGTGCTGGCAAGACCGTTCTTCAGCATATGGAAGCTAAGAATGGTGAGGCCGATATCGTTATCGTGGCAGCTTGTGGTGAGCGTGCCGGTGAAGTTGTTGAAATCCTGAAGGAATTCCCGGAACTGGAAGATCCCAAGACAGGCCGTTCCCTTATGGAAAGAACCATTATCATCTGTAATACATCTTCCATGCCGGTTGCAGCCCGTGAAGCTTCTTGCTACACAGCTGTTACCATGGCCGAATATTACAGACAGATGGGTCTTGATGTTCTTCTTCTTGCCGATTCCACAAGCCGTTGGGCTCAGGCTATGCGTGAAATGTCTGGACGACTTGAGGAAATTCCTGGTGAAGAAGCATTCCCGGCTTACCTTGAATCGACTATCGCATCTTTCTATGAAAGAGCCGGTAAAGTCAGACTTAAGAGCGGCAAGGTAGCTTCCGTTACCATCGGTGGTACAGTATCTCCTGCTGGCGGTAACTTCGAAGAACCGGTTACCCAGGCAACCCTGAAGGTTGTTGGTGCTTTCCATGGTCTTTCAAGAGAGCGTTCCGATGCCCGTAAGTACCCGGCTATCCATCCTATGGATTCCTGGTCAAAATATACAGGCGTTGTTGATATGGATCGTGTGGAAGAAGCCCGTTCTATCTTAAGAAGAGGTACAGAGATCAACCAGATGATGAAGGTTGTCGGTGAAGAAGGTACTTCAACGGAAGACTACATTATCTATCAGAAGGGCGAACTCCTTGATGCTGTTTACCTGCAGCAGAACTCCTTCGATGACATCGATGCAGCCTGCTCACCGGAAAGACAGAGACAGGAATTCGACAAGATGTACGAAGCTCTGACCCTTAATTACAACCTGAATGACAAAAATGAGATCCGCGGTTTCTTCAACCAGCTCAGACAGGAATTCCTTGACTGGCACGGAACAGTATTTGAATCACCCGAGT
The DNA here is from genome assembly GCA_963607995.1 of Oscillospiraceae bacterium. GTDB lineage: Bacteria > Bacillota > Clostridia > Lachnospirales > Lachnospiraceae > Chordicoccus. Next base: position 8,452 of record CAVDGK010000007.1, read on the forward strand.
ATAAAGCTCAGGAGCAGAAGATCGTCGATTTCTATAAGTCGAAGGCAGCTGAGTAGGAGGGTCGAAAGTGCAGAAAGTATATACAAAGATTGAATCAATCGTAGGCAACGTTGTAACCGTCAAAGCCGAAGGCGTCAGACTTGGCGACCTGGCTCTGGTTGGTGACAGCTATGCCACTATTATCAAATTAGATAAAGACCTGGTATCACTCCAGGTATTCGCCGGTGCTCAGGGTGTTGGTACTAATGATGAGGTTCGTTTCCTTGGAAGACCGATGATGGTATCTTTCTCAGATCACCTTCTGGGACGTATCTTTGATGGTGCCGGTGTTCCCCGTGATCATGGCCCGGCTTTGACGGAAAATATGATTCCTATCAATGGACCGTCCTTTAATCCGGCTAAGAGAGTCATGCCGAAAAACATGATTCGTACCGGTATCCCCATGATTGATGTTTTCAACACATTGGTTGAGAGCCAGAAGCTCCCCATCTTCTCTATTTCCGGTGAGCCCTACAATGAACTTCTTTCACGTATCGCTCTTCAGGCTGAGGTTGATGTCATTGTTCTTGGTGGTATGGGTCTTAAATATGATGATTACCTGGCTTTTCGTGATACCCTTGAAAAGGGCGGTGCCATGAGCCATACGGTTATGTTTGTTCATACCGCATCTGATCCCACTGTTGAATGTACACTGGTTCCGGATATGGCTTTGGCTGTAGCTGAACAGTTTGCTCTTGCCGGCAAGAAGGTTCTGGTTCTTCTGACTGATATGACAAACTTCGCCGATGCTCAGAAAGAAATGGCTATCACCATGGAACAGGTTCCGTCAAACCGTGGTTACCCGGGCGATCTTTACAGCTGCCTGGCATCCCGTTATGAAAAGGCCGTTGATATCGAAGGCGCCGGTTCCATTACCATTCTCGGTGTTACCACAATGCCTGGTGATGACGTTACTCATCCGGTACCGGATAACACAGGCTACATTACCGAAGGTCAGTATTATCTGAAGAACGGTCACATCGAACCCTTCGGTTCCCTGTCCCGTCTGAAACAGAACGTTAATGGCAAGACTCGTGATGATCACCGTGCCCTTATGGATGGTATGATCCGTCTGTATTCCCAGTATAAAGAAGCTCTTGAAAAGAAGTCCATGGGCTTCATGATGAGTGACTGGGATGAGAAACTTCTGAAGTACGGTGAACTCTTCGAGACGAAGCTAATGGATCTGAGTGTTAATATTCCTCTTGAGGACGCACTGGATCTCGGCTGGGAAATCCTGGCAGAATGCTTTGAACCGAATGAAACGGGCTTGAAGACGAGTCTCCTTGAGGAGAGATGGCCGAAGAAGGCATAGGAATAAAAGGAGCACTGGATGGCTATCAAACTTACAAAAAATGAGCAGAAGGTGCAGAAAGACCGTTTAAAACAGTATCAGCGATATCTTCCAACCCTGCAGCTTAAGAAACAGCAGCTGCAGTCGGTGATCATGAAGACTAAAGCTGAACTGGCTGAGAAGGATGTTGAAAGGACTCAGATGATCGGAGATCTGGATGACTGGGTTGCCGTATTTGCGGAAAACGAGTTATTCGATGAAGATAAGAAGCTGGACAATCTGGTTCAGCCTGATACCGTTATTTGCGGTGACGAAAATATCGCCGGTATTACGGTTCCGACATTTGAAGAACTGACCTTTAAGGATATCAGCTATAACGTTGAAGACTATCCTCTCTGGGTCGACACTGCACTGGTCAAGCTTCGTGAGATTGCCCGTCTCGATGCGTTGGTATCAACACTCCGTAAGAGAGAAGCACTTCTTGAAAAGGAATTGCGTTCCACATCACAGAGAGTCAACCTTTTTGAAAAGGTTAAGATACCGGAAGCTAAGGAAAATATCCGTGTCATCGGTGTTTTCCTTGGTGATCAGCAGACAGCGGCAGTTGTACGCGGCAAGATTGCTAAGAAAAAATTAACGGGGGCGGCAGAATGATCGAAAAGATGAAAATGGTCTATATCGTGTCATCCGTCTCCAAAAAAGATGAGATGCTCGAAGGCCTTAGAAATTTAGGACTTTTGCATCTGGCAGAAAAGAAAGCTCCCAGCAGGGAGGCAACGGCGAGATTTGAAAATCTCTCCAAAACCGCATCCCTTCTTCTGGAGTATGCTCCCGACAAAAAGGAAAAGAATAAGGAGGAAGCTCCGGTTCTTTCCAATCATGATTTTAATGAAATGTATCGGGAAGTTCTTGATGCTATAGAAAAAAAGGATGCGTTGGATCAGACAATCATTGCAGATCGCGCTGAAATCGACCGTATCAAAGAATGGGGTAACTTTTCACCAAAAGAACTGACGGCATTAAAGGATGCCGGTTATGATATTCATTTCTATCGTATGGGTAAGAGTGAATATAAACAGGCCGTCGAAAATCCCGACGTTAAAATGGTAAAACTCATGTCTGTGGACAAGCAGGATACCGTAGCGGTGATGGGAACCCTTCCGGCAGAATTTGCTGCCCAGGAATTTACACTTCCTGAAAAGAGCATAAGCGAACTTGAGAATGAAATCGAGGAAAGTCGTAAGGAAATCAACACCTGTGAAGAGGTTTTGAAGAAGGCAGCTCTCTACGAAAGCAGTTTCCAGGTTCAGATGCTGAAGGCTCAAAATGAAGAGAATTTCTCTTCAGCTAAAGAAACCACGGAAAGTGATGATGATCTGGTATGGATCTCCGGTTATATTCCGGAAGTTGACATTCCGAACTTCAAAGAAGCAGCATCATCTAATGGATGGGCCTGGGCCCTTGATGATGTAGCTGAAGATGATGAGCATATTCCGACGAAGATGCGTTTTAACAAGGTTTCGAAGCTGATCAGCCCGGTACTTGATATCCTTGGTATCCTTCCGGGTTACTACGAGGCGGATATTTCGCTTTGGTTCTTCCTTTTCTTCGCTTTATTCTTTGCGATGATCATTGGTGACGGCGGTTACGGTGTCCTGATCCTTTTGGCAACCATCGTATTACACGTGAAGTCGAAGAAGGGCAGTACGGCAGTTTACCTGCTTTATGTATTATCAATTGCAACGATTGCATGGGGTGCTATCACCGGAACCTGGTTCGGTATGGAAAAAGCCATGGATGTACCATTCCTTAGAGCTTTGGTTATTCCTAACTTTGCTAACTATCCGGAACTTTTTGGTGTTACTTCCCAGGCTCAGCAAAATATGATCATGAAGTTCTCATTCTCCATTGGTGCCATTCAGATGGCCCTGGGCAGTCTCATTGCCGTCAAGCGCAAGCTGGCAGCAAAGGACTTAAGCTTCATGGCAGATCTTGGCTGGGTAGTAGCCATTGTGGCAATGTACCTGCTGGCTTTGTATCTGGTTATTGGCGAAAATGTTCCCTTTACCATGATCATTGTCCTGATCCTCGTTGGTTTCTTCATGGTAGTCCTCTTTGGAGGCATGTCACCTGATAAAACCTTTGTACAGGGTCTGACAGCCGGACTTGCCAATGCATTTACCACATTCCTCGATACCATCAGCTGCTTCGGTAACGTTATGAGTTACATTCGTCTGTTTGCTGTCGGTATGGCAGGTCTTGCCATTTCCCAGAGTTTCAACGGACTGGCAGCCGGATTTGCTGAAGGACCGCTTATCATTGTGGCGGCTGTGGTTGTCATCATTGGTCATGCACTCAACATTGTTATGTGTTTCCTTTCAGTCGTTGTCCATGGTGTCCGACTGAATGTCATGGAGTTCTCCGGACAGGCAGGTCTTGAATGGACGGGTATTCCGTATGAACCTTTTAAAGAAAATGAAAAGCTTAAAAAATAGCATCTAAGCAAAGGAGAAATAATTATGAATTTAGCATATATCGGTATGGCAGCAGCTCTTGGTTTATCAGCAGTTGGTTCAGCATTCGGCACCGGCAAAGCAGGTATGGCTTCAATCGGTGCATGGAAGAAATGCTATGCAAGCGGCAAGCAGGCTCCCTTCATTATGGTTGCTTTCTCAGGTGCGCCTCTGACACAGACCATCTACGGTTTCCTTCTTATGAACTTCATCAAGTCAGCTATGGCATCTAATGGTGATGCAGCTATGGCTCTTGGCGTTGGTATCTTCGGTGGTGCCGCTATCGGTCTTTCAGCTCTTTTCCAGGGCAAGTGCGCCGCCGCAGCAGCTGATGCTCTTGGTTCAACCGGTAAAGGTACTGCAAACTACTTCATCGTTATCGGTATTATTGAAACCGTTGCCCTCTTCACTCTGGTCTTCGGTCTTCTGCTTCTTCAGTAAAGAATTTAATAAATATTCAAAGCAGGGAGTCGGCATAAGCCGGCTCTCTTTTTTTTGCGTGGCAACGAGCAGGGGCTGTCCGGAATGAGACTTTGGCTGCTGTTAAGAAAGCTTAAGAAACTTGCAAAGTATATTACTCATAGTGGAATTACTTTTATTGTTCAATGCCATAAGAGCGAACTTGTGTTATGATAATGAAGTCGCAGGCGATGCATTTTCTAATAAAATCTTTGATGAAAACATTACCCACAGGTGATGGGATTATCTCTTTAATCATATAAAAACAACGGAAGATAGCAGAAAAAGCGTCAATTATTATCGTAAATAAAATCAGAAAAGGAGATTATCAGATATGGAATTTCAGGCTTTAATGGAAGCAAGAAGAACAGTGCGTGCTTATGATGCATCAAAGACAGTGACCAAAGAGCAGGTTATGGATCTTATAACGGCAGCTCAGCAGGCACCCTCATGGAAAAATACAGAAACTGGCCGTTATTATGTGGTGCTTGATGAGGGAGAAAGGAAGTCCTTCAGTGCGGACTGCCTTCCGGAATTTAATCAGTTAAGATCCAAGGGAGCTGCTTATATTGTAACAGCTTTTAAATCTAATCTTTCCGGTTTTAATCAGGATGAAATTCCCGATAATGAGTGCGGTAATGGCTGGGGTTTCTATGATCTGGGACTTCAGAATGAAAACCTTATCCTGAGAGCAAAGGAAATGGGGCTGGATACGTTGATCATGGGTATCCGTGATGGTGAAAAGATTCGGAAAAAGCTTAATATTCCGGAAGAAGAAACAGTTGTTTCTGTTATTGCCGTAGGTTATGGTACAGAATCGCCAAAAAAACCGGTTCGTAAAGAGCTGGATACCATTATTAAGTTCATTTAAGGATAAACAATGCAGTGGTTTTATGAATTGTCATGGCTCTGGAAAGCTATTGGAATTGCTGCTCTCTTTATAGCAATCGGTGAGATGGGGGCATATCTTATAGCAAAAGGCATGAAAAAGCACTTGACAGTGCTTTGCATTTTGCTTGTGGCTTTGATTGCTTTGGCTGTGGCTGCAGCCCTTATCTTTAAGATGGCACAGACTCCCATGATGATAGAGGCAAGGTGAAAATACGGTTAGAAAAGGCGTCGCTTGAGGTTACTTTAAAGGAGTCGTTTCGTGAATTCTATAATCTGCATGAGGGCGCAAAAAACATTTTTCTCGAAAGAGGGGGATCTTTTCTGTCGTAATCGAAAGGATAGGAAAAATGCCGGAAATTAAGGTTGAAAAATATACTGAGGATGATGTCTCACAAATGGTGGATATCTGGAACGAAGTTGTAGAGGAAGGCGTGGCTTTTCCGCAGGAAGATAAGCTGACACTGGAGAGCGGCAGAGAATTTTTTGAAGCTCAGACTTGGTGCGGTGTGGCGAAGGATGAAAATGGAAAGGTTTACGGTCTCTATATTCTTCATCCCAACAATATCGGTCGCTGCGGTCATATTTCCAATGCCAGCTATGCTGTTGCATCTAAATCCAGGGGTATGAAGATCGGTGAAAAACTGGTACGTGACTGTATAAAAAAAGCCGGTGAGGTCGGATTTAAAATTCTTCAGTTTAATGCTGTCGTGGCCGGTAATACAGCTGCCAGAAAACTCTACGAGAAAATTGGTTTTATACCCCTTGGCACCGTGCCGGGAGGCTTTAGGATGAAGGACGGAAGCTACTCGGACATCTGTTTATATTATATTCTTTTAGGGGAAAAAGATTAAATTCAACATGCTGACATATAATAGAGATATTTGTGAAATATGCATTGATTTGGATTGAAAAATATGGTATATATTACTAGCAAAGTGTGCTGCAAAAGCTAAATAAATGCAATGGCAGATGCTTAACAGGCATGATACTAATTAAATATGGTCTAATTGGAAACGCACATCCTCCTGGGATGATAACGAACAACACATGAATTCGCTATCACAAAGGAGGATGTTTTTATGCCAAAAAACAAGTTTCAGGATTTTATTTTCACAGTCATTATGGCTTCCATCATGGTTTATGGAATGGTTGTCTACAATGTGGCTTTAAATACGGGAGGGGTGTCCGGCCAGACATTCCTTTCAGCCCTTCATGAACTGCCTATCATGATTCCAGTGGCTTTCGTTCTGGAATTCTTCATTGTTGGAAAGATTGCCCGTTATCTGGCCTTTAAGGTTATGAAACCCACGGACCGTCCCCAGTTTATTACTTACGCAATTTCCATCTGCATTTGCTGCATTATGTGTCCAACCATGAGTCTGGTTGCCACAATTCTTTTTAAGACTCCTTCATTTGGTACATGGATACAGACTTGGGGGATGAATTTTCCTATGGCCATTTGCTATCAGATGTTCTATTGCGGTCCGCTGGTTCGCTTGATTTTCAGACTGATTTTTGAGAGAAAAAAAGGCGCTTAAAATTAGCTCTGGATTTTTCATATGTCGTAACTAAAAAATCCATGATGGGTTTGGATGGTATTCCATCTTGTACCTGTCGTGGATTTTTTGCTATTCTTTTTTTACCAGATCTGAGAGTTTCCATTCGGAAACGAAAATTCAAATTCTTAAGATAATGTCCCGAGATGGGGACCTGTGTTAAATTTACTCATTTTTGCTGAATGGATAAGTGAAAAATAATACATTTATTGGTTTTTCGTCTGAAATGAAAATCTAACAGCATTGCTTTGAGTGAATGATTTAAGGGAGGTGTTTCTATGGATGAATTGCGCGCTTTTTGGAATGATGAAGAAGGTGCTGTGACGGTTGAAGTTATTTTGATTTTACTTGTGCTGATTGCCTTAGTTCTTCTGTTTAAAAAACAGCTCCTGAGCGTGGTGGAAAATATTTTGGATAAAGTAACAACCCAAACAGATACAGTATGAGACGGGCAGACTGTAAATGCACAAGGTCGAAAAAAAGGAGCGGCGAGGCTGATTATGGAAAAAGAAACGGATGGATCGTTTGTTTGAAATTGCTTTCAGGCATTGAAAGAAGGCTGATAAAGGGCAGCGTTACGGTATTTTTAAGTCTTATGCTGGTGGTGATGCTGACGGTGATACAGATCTCTTTCTTTTGTGTCAAGACGGCGGCAGGCAGAGCCCAATTAGCTAACGCATCGGATCAGGCTATGGTGTCTCTTTTCGCTCAGTATGACAGGGATGTTTTTGAAAAGTACGATCTTTTTGTCATTAATGCAGGATATGACAGCGGAAGCCTTCAAATGGGCAAGCTGCTGGATCGCTTTGAAGATGCAGCTGATTATATTTTAAATCCCAATAAGGATTTGCTGATTTGCAACGGCAGAAATCTTATTAACGTCTCTCTCGAGAGTACAGCTGTCACAGGTTATACATTGGCTTCTGAGCAAAATGGCTATGTACTGGCAGATCAGGCTATTCAATATATGAAAAAAACATCTGCTTTGCAGGGACTTTCACTTGTTAGCGAACACCTCCAGGAGACGTGTGAAGAAACCCGGGAGGCTGAAGAATATGGCAAGGAAGCCGAAAGTACCTGTCCGGCTGGCAGTTATGATGATGTTCTAAATGAAAATATTGAAAAAAGTGGTTCCGGGGATGACAACAATCAGGGCATTTCGAAGGAAAGTGCAGAGAGTGTGTTTCGGAATGCTGGAATTTTGAAATTGCAGATGAAAGCAGCTGGAGAAGATGGTGGATCAGATTTGTATTCTGAAGGCTTTTCAAACAATCAGTTTACCCAGAAAGATACAAAGGAAAGTTTGGTGCAAAAAGGAACAGATGTTACAGCACTTTTAGAAACTTCTTCAGAAGAAAATGCAGGTAATTCAGATGATACAGGTGCCCTTACATCCCTTCGAAATGTCGTGGAAATGGAATCCTTAAGGCAGACATCGATTTTGAATCTTGTTTGCGAAAATCCATCTTCCGTGTCAGGCAGGACGATTTCAAAAGACAGTCTGTTAAGCGAGTATGGAACGGAAAGTAGTCTGGGAAGTGTTGAAATTAGTGAAGATGTAGATTCAGTTTCTTCGGCTTTGTGGCTGAACGAGTATCTTGTTACACATTTTGGAAATTATGTATCACCTGAGAATGGAAATGGCCTTAAATATCCACTGGAACAAATTTTACAAGGAAAAAATAGTGACAGTAAAAATCTGGAAGCTGTTGTTAAAAAGCTTCTCTTCATACGGGAAGGGGTTAATTTCCTTTATATAAAGCAGGATACTGCTTTAAAAGCTCAGGCTGATACAGCGGCTACGGCCATCTCGGCTTTTATTTTGCAGCCGGAGCTCCTGGAGCCTTTATCGGAACTGATACAGGTGGGATGGGCTTATTGTGAAAGCCTTCTGGATGTACGGTCTCTCCTTGCAGGAGACCAGATTCCTCTTACAAAATCTGCAGAAACCTGGCAGATGAAGAGTCTCTCGGATATAGCCGGATTTAAGAGCAGGATGGATTCTTTGCGAAATAAAAATGGCAGCGGTTTAAGTTACAAAGATTATCTGCGTATACTGCTTACCATGATGGATACTGATAAGAAATGTCAGGGAATGATGAATATGATGGATCATGAAATCCGCATGAGTGGGCGGGACAATTTCAGATTCGATCAATGTATCACATCCCTTAGCCTTGAAATAAAAGCCATTTCGGAAGGAAGAACAGAACTAAAGGCTGAAAAAAGCTTAAGTTACGGGGGTCTTACAAAGGATGACAGCGGATGAAGAAACAAAATGGCAGTCACTATCAGAAGTTTTTGATAATGACAGATAGGTTGCGATTGAGGAATAGAGTCGGTTAAAGATGGAACATTTTACGAGACGGCAGACGGGAGGTGAACGGAGATGCTTTCCCCAAAAACAAAAATAAATTCAAGATCCTCTTTTCAGTCTTTTTCTCAGAGGAGGGCATTTCCGTTCATCTTCCGTGGATCTCTAACAGTTGAGTGCGCGTTGGCTCTCCCTCTTTTCTTTTTGGTTCTGCTTGTGGTGATTAGTTACATGAATGCTATTGGACTTCAGGTTTCTGAAAATCTTAAAGCTTCAGCTACAGCTCGAAAGCTGGCCATGTCTGCCTATACTTTGGAAAGCCAGTATGACGATGATGTGGGTGAACGTGTCTGGATTGATTTGCCATCTTCAGTTTCTTATACGCTGCCGGTTTCTTTGTTTTCGGTGAAAGAAATAAAGGTTGCTCTTAGAGCGCGGGTTTACCCGTGGATTGGAAATCGTGATCAGACGGATGGCGATAATGATGATCAGAATAACAGAATGGTTTACATAACTGAAAATGAAGAAGTTTACCATACCTATTCGGACTGCACACATTTGGATTTGACTATTCGAAACGCTTCTTTAAGCGAAGTGAAGAAACTGAGAAATGATTACGGTAAACATTACAAAGCCTGCAGTGGATTCCCAAGGAATTACAAAGGGACCGTTTATGTAACGGCCAAAGGCGATTATTATTATCCGTCCACAACCTATGGCAGTCTAACCAGGCATGTCCGGATGGTCCGGTTATCAGAAGTTGGAAATCTTAGAGAGTGCAGCCGATGTGCCGGAAGGAGCGTAAATGCAGCCGCATGATGTGATCTTGATTATTTTTCTTTTTTATCAAAGTGTCCATGATGTGAAGAAATTGGAAATTGACCCGCTTGTTTTGATACTGACATTGATGACGGGTATTATTTATGGAATCATGGGATGCCGTGAATGGGATATTTGGAGCGGAATATTTTCGTTAATGCCTTTTTCGATTCTTGCGATTATGGCACTTTTGAGTAGTGGAAAAATTGGCATGGGAGATGCTCTAATCACGCTGACCTTAGGACTTTTTCTTGAAAGTGAAGAGATTATGAAGGTTTTAATTTTAGGCAGTCTTCTTAGTTTTATTTATGCTGTGGTTATGATTATTTGTCATAAAAAAGAATGCCGGGAGGATTATCCTTTTTTACCTTTTATGCTGACAGGATATGTATTGAGTCGCTTTCTGACAGGATGGTTTGCATAAGTTTTAAATAGTAAAAAGAGGAAATACATCACTCACTAGGGAAGGTGGCTTCTTGAACTAAGTGCCGGGGAGGGGGCTAATTTTTTACCAGCGCAAAGTGTGAATTCATGGCAAAAGAATACCCGTGAAGCGTGAATCCTATTGTATTGCGATGAACAGGCAGCGGAGCGGACTGCAAGTGTCTTTAACTATAAGCAGGGGCCATAACATGAGGAAAGAATATAAAAAGGTAAAGAACAGGATGGAAGCAAAAAGAGCTTTACAGGGGTCAATGACAATCGAAATGGCCTTGCTTATTCCACTTATTCTGACGGTTATATTTGGACTGCTATATTTTGATTTTCACACACAGAATAAAGTAACGGTTTTGTGTGCAGCTGTGGAACAGGCGATTTCCGGAAACGAATATGATGATATTTTGCTTATAGGCGGAGCTAATAGTGAAAGAACGTCATCGGAAAGTAAATCAAAGAGACAGGTTTCATTTACTTCCGAGACTAATGCAGTTTACGGCGGATTTGCATGGGAGATCAATGAAACGGCGGCGTATGAAATCCTGTATCCCACAGACTTTGTCTGGAAAATAAAGACATTGAAAAAATTAAGAAAGAGCTGAATGGCGTGGTGGAAAAAATATGAAAATTTAGTAGAAATTGTGGATGCAATGTCGAAAATCTGAAATGTTTAAGATGAAAGTATTGGCGGAAGAAAAAGAGTCATGCAGAGGATCGCTGGAGAAATTTATGATGCATATCAAAGAAGATGAACAGCATAAAAATCTATTTATTATGATTCCTGAAAAATTTGAGAATGAAAAGAAGAATACATCACAATTTGAAGAAAAGATGCTTCTTGTCTGTCATATTCCAGGTTTATTAACAATGAAAAAGGGATGGCAAAATGAAAAAAGTCTTTATGCGGCAGATATCAGAGGCTATAGATCTCTTTCTACTTATACTGAAGCTGCAGGATTGATGTCATCTCTTTCTATACAGCTGGCTAAACTTGTACAAAATCTGGAGGATTATTTAATCTCACCGGATCATATTTTATTAGATCGTAAATATATCTTTGTTTCAGATTCCGGTGAGATGAAATTCCTTTATCTGCCTTTTTTTACGGAGGATATCCGTAGTCAGTTTATTCAATTTTTGGAGGATATAAGGCCAGGACTTTACGAGGAAAAGGATATTTTTTGCAGTCGGCTTTTAAGATTAGTTAAAGAAAATAAAGATCCCTGGAAAAAAATTGAAAGAAATGAAATGGCTTCAGATAGAGATGAAGATGAGGAGATGCCCTGGAGATTTGCAAAGAAGAATATTGAAAAATCAGACTTATCTGAAAATATATGGAACATGGATGATCAAGGGGGAAAAACTCATCCCGAAAACGAAAAGACGGAGGAAAGAATGGCCAATGAAGAGGCTGAGAAAAACAAGCTGAAAAAAATAGGCAGTCGTCTGGGTGGAATGGCTGCAATGACCGCATTTCTCCTTGTAGTGGTATTGATAACATTTATGATTTTAAAAACCGGTATTTTAGACACTTCGGCAGAAACGATATCAATCTGGCTAAATAAGGCAATGAATATTGCTGCCGAAAATCTTAATTATATAGTCGCCGCTATACTTGTTGTCGTTGCAGCAGTCATTTTATTTATAAGAAGGCGAAAACATATTGAGAAAATGGAGGTGCAGCAGGAAGACAAGGAACAGTCACGGATTGATCAACTTCAGGTCGAACAGCCTTTGGATGCAAACAAAAGTCGATGGATGATTCTGTAAGATGTGGAAAGTAAATTTATGGTATACTTTTTTACGGAATAAAAATTTGAATTAGATTTGTTGGAGCACTGTTTTGAAAGACACAGTTAAACAATATCCGGTAACGACGGTTTTGGTCATAATCAATCTGATCATGTTTGTCATTTGCGAAGTGACGGGAGGTTCGGAAAGTACCACAGTACTACTGAAGTGGGGAGCGCTTTATGTGCCTCTTAGCGGAGAAAACTGGTATCGGGTGATAACAGCCGCTTTTCTGCATGCTGGAATTCGTCATCTTCTTAATAATATGATACTGCTTAGTGTGCTGGGATCCCGCATAGAAAAAATGACAGGCAAAATCCGGTATGTCATGATTTATCTTGCCAGCGGCATTCTGGCAAATGTTTTTACGGCTAAATACTATGAGTTGAAAGGTGAAAATCTTGTTTTAATAGGGGCATCTGGATGCATTTTTGGCCTTATGGGAGCTTTGATCTGGATTGTAATTTGCAATAAAGGAAGAGTAGAAGATATGACGGTGCAGTCGATGCTTCTTATGGCTGCTTTGTCGCTGTATTTTGGTTTTGCTTCATCAGGTACTGCAAATGCAGCCCATGTATTCGGCATTATATTTGGATTTGTTTTAACTGTTATTTTTTACCGAAAAGGCAGAAGAGTGGTATATTAAATAGTGACTGTGCAATACAAGAAATAACCGTGAAAATAGGCGGAGATTTATTGCTCAGAAATTGTATTTGTATAATAAAAGGAGGCTTTTTATGGCTGATTGTATTTTTTGCATGCTGGCAAATGGCCAGATACCCACAGCAACACTTTATGAAGATGAGAAATTCAGAGCAATTCTGGATGCTTCACCCGCATCTAAAGGACATTGTCTGATTCTGCCGAAGGCTCATTATGAAGATGCACTGGCTATGCCGGATGAACTCCTTGGTGAGGCTCATGTAACGGCTAAAAAAGTTGCCAGCCGCATGATGAAAGCATTGAACTGCGATGGAATCAATATCGTTCAGAATAATAAGGAAGCAGCCGGACAGACTGTTTTCCATTTCCATATTCATATTATTCCACGTTATAAGAATGATGGCGAGATGGTAAGCTGGAAACCGGGTGAATTAACCGATGTGGCTAAGAACGATATCCTAGAAAGCTTTGCAAAAACAGAATAACGAATGTTTTTGGGATTCTATGTGTTAGTGACTCATATACTGCACCATTCGAAATAAAACGGAGATGCGGGAGTATGTAGTGCGTAGTAATCCAAGTGTCATCGTTTACAAATGAAATTTCTACCTAATAAAAAAGTATACAAAAAGCCGGCTGCAGATCTTCAGACACTCTGCAACCGGCTCTATTATCATAAACTAAAACCTTATTCAACTTATATCAGGCAAGATGACCTGATTTTGCTTGAAAAATTATTTCTGACTGACATCTTCAATCAAGTCTGTAATAACCTTAACAGCATCCTGTTGGGAATTGGAAGCCATGGCATTTCTAAATTCTTCTCTTCGAGCATAAAGCTCATTTATAGCGGAAAGAAGCGATTCATCGTTCATATTTTCTTCCTGCAGAACCATGGAAAAACCTTGCTTTTCAAAGGAGGCAGCGTTAAGAATCTGATCTCCGCGGCTGGCCGCAGCAGAAAGAGGAATAAGAAGGTTCGGCTTATTCAGCGCCAGAAGCTCACAGATTGCATTAGCCCCGGCTCTTGAAATGACGACATTAGCAAGAGCAAAAAGATCCGGTAATTCCTCACGGATATATTCATACTGGAGATATCCTGGTGTATTTAGAAGAGACGGATCCAGCTTTTCTTTTCCACAAAGATGGACCACATCAAAGTTTTTAAGAATCTTAGGCAAAATGGCGCGAACGGCATTATTAACCGGTGTTGCCCCCAGTGAACCGCCTATGATCATCAAAACCGGTTTGCTTCCGGAAAGACCAGTGAAAGCAAGACCCTTTTCACGGCTTCCGTGAAGCAGTTCGGCACGGATTGGAGACCCACTGAGAACTGCCTTGCCTTCTGGTAGGGATGAAATGGTTTCCGGGAAATTACAGCAGACCTTGGATGCGACCGGAATGCTGAGCTTATTGGCAAGACCAGGAGTCATATCAGACTCGTGAATGATAACCGGAATATGAAGCCGGGAGGCTGCATGAACCACGGGAACAGAAACGAATCCGCCTTTTGAAAAAACGACATCCGGTTTAATCTGTCCAAGAAGCTTTCGGGCTTCCCGCATACCTTTAATGACCCGGAAAGGATCTGAGAAATTTTTCAGATCAAAATAACGACGCAGCTTGCCGGAAGAAATGCCATAGTAGGTAATGCCTTCCTGGGCAATAAGCTTTTTTTCGATGCCGTTATAAGAACCGATATAGGTGATTTCATATCCCATTTCTTTAAGTCGTGGAATAAGCGCAATATTAGGTGTAACATGGCCGGCTGTACCGCCGCCTGTCAAAACTATTTTTTTCATAAAGTCCTCACGTTTTAAAGGCCGCAGGGCCAGTAGAGACTGGAATCGTATTCGGCCGGCATGGAAATGAGATCCTGAAGGGTGACACTGTCAAGGTAGTCGTTCATCAGTTTGTTTAATTTGATCCATACCGGAAGAGTTCGGCAATTGGAAGCATTATCACAGACATTCTCTTTGCCGGATTCCAGACAGGCTACCGGGGCCAGTGTGGTTTCCGTCAGGCGAAGAAGCTCACCTACCGTATATTTATCAGGGGAACGGTTCAGCTTGTAACCACCGCCTTTGCCATGTACAGCATCAACCATGCCGGCTTTAGAGAGAGTTGTCATAATGCTTTCCAAATATTTCTGGGAAATGCCCTCGTTGGTGGAAATCTCTTTAAGCGGAATATGTCCCTGACTCTGGTGTTCCGAGAGATAAATCAAAACGCGAAGTGCGTAACGTCCACGTGTCGAGATCATAATCAGTCTTCCTCTTCTTCGCCTTCTTCGTGAGCATCTTTTTCAGCCAGAAGTTCATGGTCATATTCGATGCCATTCTTTTCATAGTAATCACGGAGTGCGGACTTAATGGCCTGCTCAGCCAGAACTGAGCAATGAAGTTTGTATGCCGGAAGTCCGTCAAGAGCTTCTGTTACAGCCTTGTTTGTCAGCTTCAGAGCTTCAGAGACCGGCTGGCCTTTGATAAGTTCAGTTGCCATGGAACTTGATGCGATAGCGCTGCCGCAACCGAAAGTTTCAAATTTAACATCAGAGATCGTATCATTATCGATCTTCAGATACATTTTCATGATATCACCGCATTTTGCGTTGCCAACTTCACCGACACCATCAGCATCTTCGATGACGCCAACGTTACGGGGATTACGGAAATGATCCATTACTTTATCGCTATATAATGCCATAATTATGCCTTCTTTCTAAAGATAGATGTATTTGTTAAAATTGTCTGCATTTCGCAGTCATTGAACCACACGCATAATGAATTATTGTTCTTCATATTATGGTTTAGGAATGATCAGTGCCTATTCAAAAATGCAGGCAAGCCTGTCGCTTCGCAGTCGTGGTCAGGACTTTGATTTACACAAAGCATGTTTTTTAAGTTATCAAATGTGGAATTCTTTCTTTCCGCTCATAAGATCACGCCATACAGGTGACATGTTTCTGTAGAATTCAACGGTTTTCTTGACACACTCAATAATGTAATCGATTTCTTCTTCTGTAATATCAGCATCGATTGTCAGACGAAGAGATCCGTGAGCTACCTCGTGGGGTCTGCCGATAGCCAAAAGAACATGGCTGGGATCAAGAGAACCGGAGGTGCAGGCACTTCCTGAAGAAGCACTGATGCCC
>CAVDGK010000008.1:0-23917 GCA_963607995.1 Oscillospiraceae bacterium
AGATTAGCAGAGGCAGCAAATGCGGCCAAGACAACATTCCTTTTTAACATGTCTCATGATATACGGACTCCAATGAATGCCGTTATTGGATTTACTGATCTTTTGAAAAAACATAAATATGAGGCAGACAAGGTAGAGGATTATATCGATAAGATTCAATCTTCCAGCGATTTCCTGCTTTCGCTGATTAATAACGTTTTGGAAATGGCGAGAATTGAAAGCGGAAAAACAATACTGGAGGAAAGCGTGTTCCGAACAGGAGAAATCTGTGAAGGAATCGTTTCTGTTTACAGTGATCTGATGAAACAGAAGAATATTTCATTTACTCATTCTATGGATATTCATACAAAGTATATATATGGCGATATAGTAAAACTCAGGAAAATATGGCTGAATATCGTTTCCAACGCTTATAAATACACGCCTGAAGGAGGAACCATATCGATCTCTACCATAGAACTTCCCTGCGATGAAGAAGGTTATGCCAAAATACAGACAACGTTTTCAGATACGGGAATCGGAATGTCAAAGGAATACCTTGATGTAATCTTTGAAGAATTCAGCAGAGAGAGAACATCTACGGAAAGTCAGATACAGGGTACCGGGCTTGGTATGTCAATTGTCAAGCGACTTGTGGATCTCATGGGCGGTACTATTACAGTGGAAAGTGAACTGGGGAAGGGCAGTACATTCCAGGTGACATTTACGCATCGAATAGGAGAAAATCCGGACTCTAAAAATTCTGAAAATCAGGAAACCACAGATTATCAGGCTTTTAAAGGAAAAAGAATTCTTCTTGCTGAAGATAATGAATTAAATGCAGAAATTGCAATGACAATTCTATCGGAAGCTGGATTTGAAGTGGAACGTGCTGAAGACGGCATTGTATGCGTCGATATGCTGCAGAAGGCACCCTGCGGATATTATGATCTGATTCTTATGGATGTGCAGATGCCAAATATGGATGGATATAAGGCAACCAGGACGATCCGTTCGATGAAGGATTCATGCCGCAATAATATTCCAATCATTGCCATGACAGCAAATGCCTTTGATGAAGACAAGAAAAATGCTTTTGATGCAGGCATGGATGGACATATAGCAAAGCCCATTAGCATTGATACAATTGCAAAAGCAGTGAACGAAGTATTGGAAAAAAAGAAAAATAAAACGTAATAAAAGAGTTTCGACATTTTGACTGTGGTGGTCTTAATGTCGAAACTCTTTTTTATATGAGAAACGTGGCGAAGACTGCGACTTTCACGGTAATTCGAGATATTGCAAAGCGTGTTTCTCTTATTTTGCAAAAATGTTGCATAAAGACGATTTTATTTCTTCATCTTGCTCATAACGGCATTGCGGTACTGTGGGTCGTGCGAAACATCCTTTCCAAACCAGGTCGGCGGATTAAAGGCAGCGGCCTCTTCTTCATTTTCAAATTCAACTTCCGCCAGGTACAAGCCGGACATGGGGGAATCGAAATGATCAAGCTCGCAGACAAGGCCATTTTCAAGAGGAATATAGTAGCGGGTCTTGGAAATAATGCACCCGTCGGTTTTGGGCAGAAGATGCTGCCAGGCAGCGGCATTAAGAGGACGCTCAAATTCTTCGTGACCCAGGAGCGTCGGATCTGAACCCTTGCTTTTGTAAGTTAAGAAATAATCATCATCCATCCGGCGAATGCGGATGGTGGGATCTGTGCAAAGATAACCCTGCTGGATGCAGTGGTGCTTGTAAGAGGACAGATTTTCAGGAATTTTCTTTAAAAGAAATTTGCGTTCGATTTCCATATTTTCCATAGGTAAAGACTCCTTGTATAAAAAGAATAATAATGCCGGAGAGTAAGGGACTACTGAGCAGACACATGGGCCGATGACCATGACAAACGCATCATCATTAGGGGTAATACATGGCACGCACTACTTCATTATAACAAAAAAGAGAAAATTTGAGGAAAGGATAAAGCTGTTTGAAAAGGAAAATAATTTAATTTATTAACAAATATGAAAAGACTTTGTAAAAATTTCGCCTCTATTTTTTTAAAGAACTTGAAAAAAGATGCAATTTGTGCCATTTTTATTAGTAATAAAAACATGGGAAAGTTTACGCTTTTTTTGATTTTAATGAAAGGCAAAAGTTGCATTGGGATTCATTTTTTGAACCCGGCGATATGGAACTTCGGATAACAAGAAAAGAGAGCTTTCCATCGTTATAAGAAACTTTATGTAACCAGAAATGGAGGAAAACATGGAAAAAAGAAGGATTGTGCACAAAATTATCAGTGTGATGCTGGCCTTCGTTATGGTAGCTGCCATGATGATCGAACCTGTTCATGCTGATGAAGCAACCGTGTACGCAACTTCCGAAGACGGAAGTAAAAAGTACATGTCTGTTAATGATGCATGGAATGCTGCTAAAGGCGGCACGGCTATCATTATGCAGGCGGACTGGTCGGTCAGCTCAACACTGACGGTTCCAAGTTCCAAAACAGTTTCAGTTAACATGAATGGTCATAAGATTGCCGGAAATGGCTTATCTGGCTCCGTTTTTAACATGGAAGAAAGTTCCACGCTTAAACTGACGGCCGATATATTCACCGAGACTAATTTTTCATTCAGTGGCTGGGAATATAATAATGGCAAAAAGTCAGATAATATTACCCTGCAGAGTGGCGGTCTTGTTACAGGAGGCAATAACTCAAGCAAAGGCGGTGCCGTCACCATGGATGAAGGCTGCAGTCTGAACCTTGATAACGTCTCTCTTGCCGGTAATTATGGATCTTATGGCGGCGGTGTCTATTCAAATGACGAAAACTGCCAGATCATCATGAAAAATGAGGCACGTATTTCCAATAACTATTCAAAAAAACATGGCGGCGGTGTCTATGGTAATGATGAAAACCTGACTATCCGTATGGATAACAGCTCAATCAGCTATAATTATGCGGGAGACGACGGCAAAGGCGGCGGTATCTATTCAGGTGACCGCAAACTGGTTATTGATATGACCAACGGATCTCATATTGATTATAACTCCAGCGAAAAGGGCGGTGCGATTTATCTGACCTATCCGAACTTTACAATATCATCGAGTGATGCATCAAGCTCTATTTCATATAATAGAGCAAGAGAAGATTCAGATACCGACGGCAGAGGCGGTGCGATTTATACAGAACAAACCTCAAAGAAGAATTCTGGAACCATTAATGGCATTACCTTTGATCAAAACAGTTCGAAAAATGAGGGAGGCGCCATTTACCTGGATCAGGAAAGTGTAACGATCAGCAATTGTAAGTTTACGAATTGCTCTGCTGAAGGAAACGGCGGTGCTATTTACAATAATAACGACAAAAATACCATTTCTTCCTGTACGATTACAGGCAATACGACTTATGGAAAAGGCGGCGGCATTTATTCCGACAGCATGAATGATATTACACTGAGCGGCAAAATGATCGTTAAAGACAATAAACGTCACAATGATTCCGTTGATGATGATGTGTTTCTCCAGATAGGTAAGGCTTCAACAGCTTACATAAAAGGTACACCCTCCGGAAGCTCCGAAATCGGTATCCGGACAGACAGCCTCCAGACAAGGGTTATCAGTAAGGATGACAGCTTCTATTATAAGAATGCTTACTTCTATGATAATGATAAGGCTGGTTCATCATATAGCATAAAAGTTTCTTCTATTTCTGATGGAAAGTGTCAGCTGAAAATTGAAAGCAACAGTTCCTCGGATACAAATATTACAAGAGAAAGTGTACACAGACCGGATCCTACCACAACGGAGAATGGCTACAATGACCAGGACCTGATCACAGGTTATTTCTCCTATCCATCAGTTGTTGAATCTACAGAAGATCTGGATGCAAAATTCTACTATTCTGATGGTTATTTCCTTAATGGATCAGAAGATGCAGATGCAGGAGATCCGACGGCTTATAATGAACATCTTGCTACCATGTCCATGAATATGGCGATGGCAGGATTCTATTCCAACATTGGCAATGACGGATCAAATGATGAGTATGATTGCAAGTATACATACAAATCTCAGAATATTGAGAAACTCTTTACTGATATTGGTATTGATTCAGACGATATCTATATAAGTGAAACCAACACACTTAAACCATCAACCAACAGCATTGGTTTTGCCATTGGTCAGAAAAAAATTAAGAACGGTGATGCGTCCTATACACTGATTCCTATCGCTATGCGTGGCGCTGGTTATGAAAGTGAGTGGACCAGCAATACAACAGTAAGTACTGAAAAAAATTACACAGGTGAACATGCCGGTTTTGCCGAGGCAGCGGATACGGTCTTTAATGCTGTCGTGGAATATATCAAAAATTACGGTTTGGAAGAAGAGGCCAAAGAAGGAAAGATTAAATTCTGGATTGCCGGCTATTCCCGTGGTGGTGCTGTCTCAAACCTGACAGCCAAGAGACTGGTTGAAGCTTATGCCAATGGACAGACCGAGGGGGGCTCTAACCAGGTTTATGCTTATTGCTTTGAAGCACCCCAGGGTGGTGTCAATTCTGCCATGCAGTTGGATGCAAGCAAATATTACTGCATTCATAACTGCATTAATAAGACAGACCTTGTTCCGCTGGTAGGTCCGAAGGATATGGGCTTTATGCGCTACGGTGTTGACCATTATATTCCGGGCAGCACATCAGGTTCCGTTTCGGAAAATACAACGACATGGAGCTTTATCAACGATCAGTCCTGGGCAAGTTCCTACAAAACATGGTATGACAATCAGTCCTATACGGTTGATGCCAGCGTGACCAACACAACGGATTATGGCAAGCAGCGTGAAAAAATGATTGCCCAGCTGAATTCCATTGATCCGGATAATATTTATTTTACGGATTATTTCAGACTGGCAACAATTAACTATTTTTCATATGGCGTAAGTACTTATGTAAGTTGGCTCGGTTCTGATCTGATTACGGAAACGACTACAAGCGGCACGAAAATGACGCAGGAAGAATTCCTTCAGATATTCTGGAGAGCACTTCAGGCCTGGGGTCTTTATAACGGAAGTGAAGCGGATTTCCGTACAAGCTATGCAACGGCTGTATCTGATAAAGGTGATATAACCGCAACATTCCAGGAAGCCTTACAGAATGTGGTTCAGATCTTGTTCAGCAAGAGTAATGATGATCTACAGGGTATGATGGATGCTATAACAGCTAATGCAGGCTCCATTGATTACAAGACGGACGTATGGAAAGAATGCGTTGGTACCTGGACAGATCGAACAGTTGCTGAACGTGAAGACTGGACCAATAAATTATGGGGGTCACTGATTGACAAACAGCCGGCTACGGGAAATTCAGTTGCAAGCTATTTGACGGGAACAGAGTATGATAATCTGAAATCTTCATTTAATACTATTCTTGATGTGCTCTTACGCTTTATCCAGGTTGACTACAATACGAATGTCAAGAATTGGGGCGATAGTACGACTCTTGAAAATTCAAAGAGAGCCAATGTTATGGAAAATATCTCGGAGTCAAACAGAGAGTATAGTGATACACAGGTAGTCCTTGGTACGCTGGGATATAATATCACGGCTATTGCAGAGTCGCATTATCCGGAAATTAATCTTGCATGGGTTCGTTCCTATGACAGCTTCTATACGACAAATGAAGCAAATAAGGTTTATACCATTACCACAACTAAGACTCCGAATGTGAGAATTACACAGCTGAGCAACGATAGTTCAAAGGTGGTGTTGTCAGCAGATAAAGATGGTGCCGGTATCTATTATTGCATCAAGGGTGAATCTGATGCGGATTTTGGAGACTGGATGCCCTACAACGATATCATTACTCTGAAATCAGAGAAAGGTAAGGACACTACTTATACCATTCAGGCTACAGCAGTCTACTGCGGAAATGTTTCTGCTGTTAAAGAAGAAACCATTACGGTTGGCGGTTCTTATACAGTTACAATTAACGGCGAAAAATATGGTACATACCAGGCCGGTAAGACGGTAAAGGTCAATGGAACATCGACAGATACTTCCAAGGTATTTAAAGAATGGACAAATGCTGCAACAGTCGGTGGCAAGGAAATTGAAATCACAGACAAGGCAAATTCTGTTATCAGCTTTACAATGCCCAGTGAAAATGTAGAACTGACGGCTTCTTATGCAGCGCGGATCAAGGATATGACCCTGACAGTGGCTAAGCCGAAAGCAGGAGAGACACTTGCTTCTGAAGGCACGCTTTCCTGGACAGATGATGGAAAAGAACAGACCTGTCAGACCCAAGTTTACTGGTATACAGGTGAAGATGGAGAGAATACACCTATTACTAAGGGAACAGCAGAATATGCGACAACCTATAAGGTGGGAGCAACCATTAAGGAAGATTCAAGTCTTTACAGATATTTCTCCTCAGACCTGACAGCTGACAATATTAAAGTAGTTTATACAGATGATGCGGCACAGAGTGCACAGAGTGCATCCGTTGACAGCGCCGGAACACTGCAGCTTATTGGTCCGGCAGTAACCACAGATAAGGCTGCGATTAAGTCAATACCGGATGCTGCGTTGAATGTAGAGGAAGATATAACAGAAGAGGCGTTTAAGGCCATGCTTCCCAAGAACGTAACAGTATCAACGGATATTGGAGATAAAACGGTTTCTCTTGATCTGACAAATCTTGATCTGTCAGCCATTATTCAGGACGGTGTTGTTAAGAATAGTGCTGAAATTCAGATACCACTCTCGACGGCAGAAGATCTTGACACCAGCAATCTTTCTCAGAAGGTGACTGTAACGGTTGACAAAAAACCGGTAGTTGCAGAGGTTGTATTTAGCGGAGCAACACAGGAAGATGCCTCAACAGAAAATGTTAAATTCACCTGTGCAACAGAAGGTGCCACAATCTATTACACGATTAATGATGGAGAAAAAAAGCTCTATTCAGCTGATGGCATTAGCCTGGTTGGTGAAGAAGGCTGCAAGACTTCATTTAAGGTTTGCCTCTGGGCTGAAAAAGAAGGCTATCGTTCGTCGGCTCAAACCACAGAAGTTTATGTAATTGATAATCCATATACCATTTCGGTTAATGGCAAGGATACTGCCTTTAAACAGGATGGATTGTGGGATAGTGCTAAAACAGTTAAATGCTACAAAGGTGAAACAGCAGTCATTGTTGCACCGACTGAAGGCGGTGAGGTATTTGCTGAATGGACAGATGTTCCGGAAAGTTCAAGTACCGATGGTGATGTATTAAAGATTGAAAATGTTTCAGGAAATGCAACGGTTACAGCTGTTTATAATCCGGTAGTTTCCACAATTGATTTAACAATGGAAGAACCGGAAGTCGGACAGCGACTGGCTGCCAAAATTAAAGATGCAACGGTAAAAGTTGAAAATTCTTATTCAATCACAGATTATTTAGATGAGATTGAATGGTCACCGGAAGATACAAAGGCAGCTTATAATACGACTTATACAGCAAGGATTAAGTTTAAAGACGGTGTAGCAGACATGGAATACATTTTTGCCAATAATCTGGCAATTAATGTAAAGAATGAAAAAGGTGAAGTCCTTACGGTTAAGACCTCACTGATCAATGAAGATGGTACGGATGTTCTTTATGTGACATTCCCCACAACGGACAAGGTTAAACTGACATCTGTTAAGTCAGTTGATAATATTGGTGTATCCCGGGAGAATGCAGCGGCAGGAAACTGGAATATTCCGACTGAAACCACAATTACACTGGCAGACAAGACGAGCCAAAAGGCAACGATTAACTGGTCATCACAGCCATCATTTGATTCTTCAAATCTTGAAGGCCAGACTATGACGCTGACAGGTACAGTTGTACTGCCGGATTATGTGGATGCCGGTGATGCATCAACAGAAGTTAAAATGACGGTAAGCATTCCTTCTGCAGAAAGTGTAGAAACACCTAAGGCTTCAATTGCTGAAGGCGGTTACATGAAAGAGCAGAGCGTACATCTTTCCTGCGATACAGAAGGTGCTGTCATTTACTACACCTTGGATAGTTCGGAACCGACAGCAGAAGAAACAGATGTTTGCAAAAAGTACACAGAAGGTGAAATAATTAAGGTCCTTTCAGGTGAACTGACAACAACACTGAAGATGATAGCTGTTAAGGATGGCCTTTGGACAAGTTCCGCAGAATATACCTACCAGAAGCAGCTTCCGGAGCCGACAGTTACGCCGGAGGAAGGTTCCTATCCGGAGGCGCAGGATGTAACACTGAGCTGTGAGGTTGACGATGCCATTATTTATTACACACTGGATGGCTCAGATCCTTCAGAAGAAGGAAATGCAAATCGTCTTACTTACGCAGAAGGTGATACGATCAAGGTTCTTGATGGCGAGGATACAACAACCATAAAGGCAATCGCTGTAAGACATGGTTACCTGGCCAGTGATGTAGCTGAATTTGTTTATACAAAGGGTGAGGCAGAACCGACGGAGGAACCGACAGAAACTCCAACAGAAGAACCAACTAAGACACCGACGGAAGATTCAACGGATGTACCGGTATCTTCTATTACACCGAGCCCTACAGGCACACCGTCAGGTTCATCATCCATTGCACCGAGTTATGCAGATAACCCTTCGAATTCAGGCAGCGGCAGCCAGTCCACAAGCACCACCAAGACAGGCGATACCAGCAACCCGTTTATGTGGGTCATCATTCTTCTGATTTGCTGTGTTGCAGTTGGCGGCGTAGCTATCTGGGGAACAATGGCAAGAAAGAAAAAACATAAGAAATAAAATGCTTTGAAATTCATGGAATGAGTCTGATTGTATTAATCGGATGCCGATAATGGTCGGCTTGAAAATACAGGACTTGGCTAAAGTGAAGAAGTCGGCCGTCTGCGTAAGCAGGCGGCCGGTTTTAAGTTTCCTTGCTTTTAAAAAAGACACGTGTTACACTTTTCGTTAGGTGTGCCTAAGATGCGAGAAAAAAAGGCAGCCTACAAAGGAGGAAATCAATCATGAGCAAGGCTTATGTATTTCTGGCAGATGGCTTCGAAGAAATTGAAGCCCTGACAGTGGTGGATCTTTTTAGAAGAGCCAAGATCGATACTGTGACAGTGTCGATTTCAGATAGTTTGGAAATGATCGGCAGAAGCCGTATCAGCGTCAAGGCGGATAAAATGTTTGAAGACTGTAATTTTGCGGATGCCAGTTGCCTTATTTTGCCGGGAGGTATGCCGGGAACTACTTATCTGGGAAGACACGCAGGCCTATGCAATCTTCTTAAGAATGTCGCAGAAGACAAGAAGGTTTACTTGGGTGCCATTTGCGCAGCTCCTACCGTTTTCGGGAAGCTTGGTATATTAAAAGGCAAAAAGGCCACCTGCTATCCGGGCATGGAAAATGAACTGACTGGAGCCAAGGTTGTGACAGACAAAAAAGTCGTGAAAGATGGGAAAGTTATTACCAGCCGCGGTATGGGAACGGCTATTCCCTTCGGAATCCGTCTGATCGAGGTCTTAAAGGGCGAAGAATGCGCCAAAGATATAGAACGAAGCATTGTTTTCGGCTAATTTGTGTGGTATACTAACACATCGTACCCAACTTTTCAAAAGGAGAAATAATCATGAGTGTACAGGTAGAACGTTTAGAACATAACATGGCAAAGCTGACGGTTGAAGTACCGGCAGAAGATTTTGTAAAGGCCATTGAATCCGCTTATAAAAAGAACAGAAGCCAGATCAGTGTAGCCGGCTTCCGCAAGGGCAAAGCACCGCTTGCTATCATCGAGCGTATGTATGGCAAGGAAATTTTCTATAATGATGCAGCTGATGAATGCATGCAGAATTCTTATGGACCGGCTGTGGATGAGTCAGGTCTTGATATTGTTTCCAGCCCGGAAGTTTCAGTTGAACAGATTGAAAAAGGCAAAGCTTTCATCTACACAGCTACAGTAGCTGTTAAGCCGGAAGTTAAGCTTGGTGAGTACAAGGGCCTGGAAGTTCCCAAGAGCGATGTTTCCGTTAGCGATGCTGAAGTAGAAGAAGCTCTGAAGTCTGAGCAGGACAAGAATTCACGTCTTGTTGATGTTGAAGATCGTGCTGTAGAGGATGGCGATACCGTTACTCTTGATTACAGCGGTTCCATTGACGGTGTTCTTTTTGATGGTGGTACAGCTGAAGGTCAGGAACTTGTTATCGGTTCAGGTTCATTCATCCCGGGCTTCGAAGAACAGCTCGTTGGCGTAAATGCTGAAGAAGAGAAGGATGTAGTTGTTACATTCCCGGAAGAATATCATGCTAAAGAACTGGCTGGTAAGGAAGCAGTCTTTAAGTGCACTGTTCACAAGATTCAGAAGAAGGAACTTCCGGAACTGAATGATGAGTTCGCACAGGAAGTATCTGAGTTTGATACACTGGATGAATACAAAGAAGATCTGAAGAAGAATATTCAGGATCGTAAAGAAAAACAGGCTGCAAGAGCTAAGGAAGATGCCGTTATCGAAAAACTTACTGAAGTATCCGAGATGGATATTCCGGAAGCTATGATCGCAAGCCGCGTTGATCAGATGTATCGTGATCAGGCTAACCGTATGCAGAGCCAGGGCTTCCCGATGTCTATGTATCTTCAGTATATGAATATGACAGAAGCTGACTTCAAGGCTCAGATGAAGCCGTCAGCTCTTGCTAATATTAAAGGCCAGCTGGTTCTTGAAGCTGTTGCTAAGGCTGAAGATATCCAGATTTCTGATGAGCAGATTAATGAAGAAATGACAAAGATGGCTGAAATGTACAAGATGGATCCCAAGACCCTTCTTGATGCCATGACAGATTATGAGAAAGAATCCATTTCTTCAGAACTGGCTTCCCGTGAAGCTCTTAAAGTTCTGACAGAAAATGCTGTAGAAGTTGAAGCAAAAGAAGAAGCTGCTGAATAAGCCGCTTAATTCTCTGCTTTAAGTTTAGGCGGATGATAAAGTTGGTGACAGAGTAATACAAGCACCTGGCATGAACCGCCATAACGTGCGAAGAATATTCGTATAGTTGCAGGGAGGTATTTAAATGGCATTAGTGCCCTATGTTATTGAACAGACACCGCAGGGGGAAAGAAGCTATGATATTTATTCCCGTCTTTTAAAGGATCGTATCATTTTCTTGGGAGACGAAGTAAATGATACAACGGCAAGCCTTATCGTAGCTCAGCTTCTTTTCCTGGAATCGGAAGATCCTTCAAAAGATATTTATCTTTATATCAATTCACCGGGTGGATCCGTTACGGCCGGCATGGCAATCTATGATACCATGCAGTACATCAAGTGCGATGTAGCCACTATCTGCGTTGGTATGGCAGCCAGCATGGGAGCTTTTCTCCTTGCCGGTGGTACTAAAGGTAAGAGACAGGCTCTTCCTAACTCTGAGATTATGATCCATCAGCCTTCTGGTGGCACTCAGGGACAGGCATCTGAGATTCAGATCGCTGCAGAGCATATTCTTAAAATTAAGAAAAAACTCAATAAATATCTGGCTGAAAATACAGGTCAGTCCCTTGAAACGGTCGAGAGAGATACGGATCGTGACAACTGGATGTCCGCGGAGGAAGCTGTGGCCTATGGCCTGATCGACAGTGTTGTCGAGAACCGCGTGCCTTCAGAAAAGGCCTGAAGAGGCAGATTATAATGAAGAAACGGGGAAGCATAAGCCGCAAGGCTTGTGCTTCTTTTGCGAAAAAGCAAGGATTGTTTCAAACAAGGAAATCCATTTGAATACAAGGAGAAGATATGGCAGGGAGAGCATCAAATAATAAACCCAAATGTGCCTTTTGCGGTAAAAGCGAAAACCAGGTGAGAAAACTGATTGCCGGACCGGATGGTATCTGCATCTGCGATCAGTGTGTTGGCCTTTGTTCTGAAATTCTGGATGAAGAACTGGGTGGTGCCCATTATGATGAGGTGGATGAAAATCAGGAAATTAATTTGATGAAACCTCGTGAAATCAAGGAATACCTTGATGAATATGTTATCGGCCAGGATGAAGCCAAGAAGGTTTTGTCTGTTGCTGTTTACAATCATTACAAGAGACTACTGGCACAGGATGATGGAGAAGTTGAGCTGCAGAAATCAAATGTCATGATGCTGGGACCTACCGGTTCCGGTAAGACACTTCTGGCTCAAACTATGGCCAGACTTCTGAATGTTCCCTTTGCCATTGCCGATGCCACTACACTGACAGAAGCCGGTTATGTAGGTGAGGATGTTGAAAATATTTTGCTGAAGCTTATTCAGGCAGCTGATTTTGATATTGAAAGAGCAGAAAAAGGCATCATTTATATTGATGAGATCGATAAGATCGGACGTAAATCAGAAAGTACATCCATTACCCGAGATGTATCCGGTGAAGGCGTTCAGCAGGCTCTTTTAAAGATCATTGAAGGCACGGTTGCTTCAGTTCCTCCTCAGGGTGGACGTAAGCATCCCCAGCAGGAAATGATCCAGATCGACACAACCAATATTCTCTTTATCTGTGGCGGTGCTTTCATTGGTCTTGATAAAATCATCAGCCGTCGGATGGAAACCAAGTCTATCGGTTTTGGTGCTGAACTTATTAAGACAGACAACGAAAAAAATATGAGCGAGCTACTGAAGGAGGCTATGCCGGAAGACTTTGTGAAATTCGGTCTTATTCCGGAACTCATTGGCCGTATTCCAGTCATTGTTTCTCTGGATTGCCTTAATGAGGAAAGTCTTATCCGAATTCTTAAAGAACCGAAGAATTCCATGGTTCGCCAGTATACAAAACTTTTCGATATGGATGGTGTCAAGCTGACTATTGATGATGAAGCCCTTCATGAAATAGCTCATCAGGCCGTTGTACGCAACACAGGAGCCAGAGGACTTCGCGCTATCATGGAAAAGACGGTTATCGGACCGATGTATGATGTGCCGTCCGATGAAAATATTGAAGAATGCATTATTACAAAAGAATGTGTAAATGGAAACGGAAGTCCGAAGCTTGTTTACAAAAAATAGGGGTTTCGTCCATAACAATGTTGCCTTTGGGCAGCATGGAGGTTAGTTTTGAAAGAATTTAAACGTAAGACAGTTCCGGCTATTGCCTTAAAGGACAGTGTGATCCTTCAGGGAATGATCGCTCATCTTGATATCGGAAGAGAAAAATCTATCAAGGCTGTAGAAAAAGCTATGATGGATGACCAGGAAATATTCCTGGTAGCTCAGCAGGATAGTGCGGTAGAAGATCCGGTTATGGAGGATCTTTACAAGGCAGGCATGCTCTGCCATATCCGCCAGATCGTTAAAATGCCCAAAAATCAGGTGCGTATCATGGTTGAGGGCGTTGAGCAGGCTTTTCTGGAAAATCTGACAGTGACAGATGGCTATTTTCTGGCATCTGTGTTCTGCAATCCGGAAGATAAGATCAGCCCTATTGAAGAAGAAGCCTATGTTCAGGAACTTCATCAGGCTTTTACAACCTATGCGGCTTATGGCGATAACATTACTGAGGATGTTCATGAAAAAATCCTGGAAACCACGGATCTTGATCATTTGACAGAACAGATTGCCATTCTTATGAATCTGCCGGTCAGAAAACGCCAGCTTATTCTGGAAACCAATGGTTTAAAGGAACGGGCTGAGTGTCTTATCGTTTTGCTTGAACAGGAAACCACTCTTTTAAGTATTAGAAAGACGATTTCCGATCGTTTAAAGAAACGTATTGATAAAAATCAGAAGGATTATATTCTTCGGGAGCAGATTAAAGTCATCCGTGAAGAACTTGGCGAAGACAGTGAAAATGAAGCAGATCGTTTCAGTGAGTCATTGAAAAAACTTGAGGCAGACGATGAGATTAAAGATCGTATTGCTGATGAGATCAAAAAGCTTCGGACACTGATGTCTCAGTCACCGGAGTATGCGGTACAGCGCAATTATATCGACACCCTTCTTAAAATGCCCTGGAATAAGAAAAGTGAAGACAACCTTGACCTCTCTTTCGCCCGTGCCATTCTTGACAGAGAGCATTATGGTCTTGAGAAGGCAAAGGACAGAATTTTGGAATTTCTGGCTGTCCGTGCCCTGACGGGAAAGGAACAGGCATCCATTCTTTGTCTTGTGGGACCGCCTGGAACCGGTAAAACTTCTATTGGCAAGTCCATTGCAGAAGCCCTTGGCAAGAAATATGTGCGTCTTTCTCTTGGAGGGGTTCATGATGAAGCGGAGATCAGAGGTCATCGTCGGACCTACATTGGTGCCATGATGGGCCGTATCGCTTCAGCTATCAAAAAAGCCGGAGTCAAAAATCCGGTCATTGTGCTGGATGAAATCGATAAACTTAGTGCCAGTCATAATGGCGAGACAGCATCGGCTATGCTGGAAGTTCTGGATCCAGAGCAGAATAAACGGTTCGAGGATCATTATATTGAATTGCCTATAGATCTTTCGGAGGTTTTCTTTATTACCACGGCAAATGATCCTCAGGCCATTCCTCAGCCACTTTACGATCGTATGGAAGTTATTGAGATCAGTTCCTATACGGATAATGAAAAGTGGCATATTGCTAAAGAACATCTTCTTCCGAAACAGCTTGAAGAAAATGGCCTGAAAAAGAGCCAGCTTAAGGTGACGGATAAAGCCCTTGATGAAATTATCAGCAGCTATACCCGGGAAGCCGGTGTCCGGTCACTGGAAAGAAAAATTGGCACCCTGTGCCGTAAAACAGCCCGCATGATTCTGGAGGGAGATCGTAAGAGTGCAACGGTAACTGTGAAGAATATTTCTGAATTCTTAGGTCAACCGGTGCATCAGATCAATCCAGTGAATAAAAAAGATGAAGTGGGAATCGTTCGTGGCCTTGCTTGGACTTCTGTTGGAGGCGAAACCCTCGAGGTGGAAGTCAATCTCATGCCTGGTGAAGGAGAATTTATCCTCACCGGTCAGCTGGGAGATGTCATGAAAGAATCGGCTCAGGCCGGTATCAGTTATATTCGTTCAGCAGCAGATAAGCTTCACATCGATGAGGAAACCTTTAAGAAAAACGATATCCATATTCATATTCCGGAGGGCGCTGTTCCAAAGGATGGTCCCTCGGCCGGTGTGACTATGATCACGGCTATGGTATCAGCCTTTACAGAAAGACCAGTTCATGCAAACCTTGCAATGACCGGTGAGATTACCCTGCGGGGTCGTGTTCTTCCTATTGGCGGCCTTAAGGAGAAACTCCTGGCAGCTAAGAAGGCCGGTATTACCAAGGTTCTGGTTCCGGAAGAAAACCGTCGGGATATAGAGGAAATCAGCAGCGAAATTACGGATGGCATGGATCTTGTCTGTGTATCTTCTGTTGATCAGGTTCTAAAAGAAGCATTAGTCTGAGGTGTCCTATGATCAAAATAAAAAATGTTAATCTGGAGAAGGTTATCGGTATTACCAGCGCTCTTCCTGAGACGGAAACCATGGAAATCGCCTTTGCCGGTAAATCTAATGTGGGCAAGTCATCCCTGATCAATGCCCTTCTTAACCGCAAAAGCTATGCCCGTGTCTCCGAAAGACCAGGAAAAACCCAGACCATAAATTATTACCGTGTAAACAAGGGAGTGGCAGAGGAAGGTTTTGCACCGGACTGTTATCTGGTGGATCTCCCCGGCTATGGTTATGCCAAAACCGCTATTTCCGAGAAAGAAAAATGGGGTCAGATGATTGAAAATTATCTTCATGGCTCCAAGAATTTAAAAACGGTCTTTCTTTTGGTGGATATTCGCCATGAACCATCAGAAAATGACTGCATGATGCATGACTGGATCGTGGCCAACGGCATGGAGCCGGTCATCATTGCCACGAAGAAGGATAAGATCAACCGTTCCCAGCTGCAGAAAACATTAAATAACATTCGAACCCGTCTGAAAGTCAGTGCCGGTACTCCGGTTCTGGCATTTTCGGCGTTAAATAAAGACGGACTTGAGGATATCTGGAAGGTTATCGAAGAACAATGAGTATTATCAAAGCCCGCCAGGTGGCATATGATTATCTGGTTTATTCAGAGGATGAACAGGCTGAACCGGAGCGTTTTACGGCAGTTGATGGCGTGACACTGGATATTCAGCCGGGAGAGTTTGTTGCCATTTTAGGTCATAATGGTTCCGGCAAATCTACGTTGGCCAAGCATTTAAATGCTCTTCTTCTGCCAACGAGAGGAACGATCTGGATCGATGGTACGGATACGAAAGAAGAGAAGGAACTTTGGAAGATTCGTCAGAAGGCCGGAATGGTTTTCCAAAATCCGGACAACCAGATCATTGGTTCGGTGGTGGAAGAAGATGTAGGTTTCGGTCCTGAAAATGTGGGAATGCCTACAGAAGATATCTGGATGAGAGTGGAAGAAGCCTTAACGAAAGTGGGTATGATCGCTCGCCGCACCAGTTCTCCTAACAGACTTTCCGGGGGACAGAAACAGAGAGTAGCCATTGCCGGTGTGGTGGCTATGCGTCCACAATGCATTATTCTGGATGAACCTACGGCTATGTTGGATCCTAACGGTAGGGCTGAAGTTTTGAAAGTAGTCCATGAACTCAATGAAAAAGAAAATGTGACGGTTGTTCTCATTACTCATTATATGGAAGAGGTAGTAGGAGCAGACCGTATTTACGTTATGGATCAAGGAAAAGTCATTATGAACGGTCCTCCAAGGGAAATCTTTGCCCAGGTGGAAAGACTTAAGAGCCTTCGTCTTGACGTGCCCCAGGCAACGGAAC
This sequence comes from Oscillospiraceae bacterium, assembly GCA_963607995.1. Taxonomy (GTDB): domain Bacteria; phylum Bacillota; class Clostridia; order Lachnospirales; family Lachnospiraceae; genus Chordicoccus. Next base: position 16,747 of record CAVDGK010000008.1, read on the forward strand.
TTGCTTATGAATTAAGGCGGGAAGGTATTGATATCCCTGAGGTACTGACTCGATCCGAGCTGGTAAAAAATATCTGTGATCTGGCAGACGAAAAACATATTGCAAGAAAGCCTCTCGAGAATGCGGCATCTGATGATGAAAAGGCAGATGACGCTGCTTCGAAAGAAGATAGATGTCAGAAAAAGGTTACATCAGACTTGGCAGAAACAAGCCTTGAAAATAAAGAAGATTTAGAGCACTCCACAGCGGATTACTGCGAAGTGGAGAATACTTCAGCTCAAGACGGAGAAATAGCGAAGGATACGACTTCTTCGAATAGAGAAACCCTTCTTAAACTTGAAAATGTCTCCTACACTTACGGTGCGGGAACGGCTTATGAAGTCAAAGCTTTGGAGAATGTAAATCTTGAAATTGGAAGTGGCGAATTCATCGGCATTATCGGTCATACCGGTTCTGGTAAATCCACACTGGTACAGTTGCTGAATGGCCTGGAGAAACCTTCCGGCGGTCGCATAACATGGAAGGGACAGGATATTTTTGATAAGGACTTTCCCCTCAGGGAACTGCGCACAAAAGTGGGTCTTGTATTCCAGTATCCGGAACATCAGCTTTTCGAGAGTGATATTTTATCGGATGTGAGTTTCGGCCCGAAAAATAAAGGTCTTTCAAAAGAAAAAGCCGAAGAGAGAGCCTGGCAGGCCCTGCAGCAGGTAGGGGTATCGGAGAGCCTATACAAGGCGTCACCTTTTGATATTTCCGGCGGACAGAAAAGACGTGTGGCCATTGCCGGCGTGCTGGCTATGGATCCGGAGGTTCTAATTCTGGATGAACCTACAGCAGGTCTTGATCCTGTGGGACGGGATGATATTCTGGACTGCATCAAATCCCTGCAGAAGGAGAGAGGCATTACCGTTATCCTGGTTACCCATAGCATGGAAGATGCGGCCAGTTATGCGGACCGCCTCATTGTGGTTAACGATGGCCATATCCGTTATGACGACACACCCCGGACGGTATTTTCCCATTACAAAGATCTTGAGACTATGGGACTGGCAGCACCGGAAATTACTTATATTATGCATGAACTGAAGGCGGAAGGACTCCCCATTGAGAGTGATGCCATGACTGTTACGGAAGCGGCACAGACATTGAAGAAACTTCTTGATGGCACGAAGAAGGAGAAATAAATTATGCGGGAAATAACTCTGGGCCAGTATTATCCGGTGGATTCCATCCTCCATAAACTGGACCCGCGGGTTAAATTTGTTGGAACCCTTGCTTATATCGCGGTACTTTTCATTGTGAAAGGTGTGACCGGCTATATTTTTGCAGCGGCCGTTTTGGTTTTCTTTGCCTCTTTGTCAAAGGTACCTGCGAAGATCGTTGCCAGGGGAATTAAACCTATCTGGTTTATCCTGGCCATTACGGTTGCCTTCAATTTATTTCTGACACCGGGTAATGCGATTTTCAAATGGTGGATTTTTACCATTACCACGGAGGGTGTCAAAACGGCTGTCAAGATGGCAATCCGCCTGATTTTCCTTGTTATGGGCTGCTCTATCATGACCTTGACAACCACGCCTAATGAACTGACGGATGGCATGGAAAAACTTTTCGGACCTCTTAAGAAAATCCATTTTCCGGTTCATGAGATTTCCATGATGATGTCCATTGCCTTGCGTTTTATCCCAATTTTGTTAGAGGAAACGGAAAAGATCAAGAAAGCCCAGATCGCCAGAGGTGCAGACTTTGAGTCCGGTAACTTCTTAAAGAGGGTCAAAGCCATGATCCCTATTTTGGTGCCCCTTTTTGTATCAGCTTTCCGTCGGGCAAATGATCTGGCCATGGCTATGGAGGCAAGATGCTATCATGGCGGTGATGATCGAACAAAGATGAAGCCTCTTATTTACGCCAAACGTGATTACAAGGCTTATGCTGTTCTGGTTCTTGTCCTTGTTTTATCCGTTCTTTTTAGAATTTTCGGAGATAATATCATATGAGAATAAAGCTGACGGTTGCCTATGATGGCACAGCCTACGTTGGCTGGCAGTGCCAGACAAATGGTATTGCCGTTCAGGATGTTTTAAATAAGGCGGTATCCGATTTGTGCGGCAGGGAAATCCGGACACTGGGTGCCAGCCGTACCGATACCGGCGTTCATGCCGAAGGAAATGTAGCGGTCTTTGATGCTGATCTGAAAATGGATCCCTCAAAGGTTGCTTTTGCCTTAAATGCCCGCCTTCCGGAAGATATTCGGGTTGTCCGTTCTGAAGAAGTGGCAGAAGACTTCCACCCCCGTTTTCAAAAAACCATCAAAACTTATGAATATCATATCTTAAATCGTACCCATCCGGATCCGGTAGGACGTTTATATGAATACCATGTTTATGGTATACTGGATGACAGAAAGATGGACGAGGCTTCTAAATATCTTATCGGCGAGCATGATTTTGCTTCTTTTTGTGCCGCCGGAAGCTCTGCAAAGACCACAGTGAGAACAATTTACGATGCAGGGGTGAAAAGAGAAGGGGACCGGGTCATCTTTCATATTACCGGAAACGGTTTTCTCTATAATATGGTTCGCATTATCGTGGGAACCCTTGTCTATGTGGGCCAGGGCCGGATCGAGCCATCGGCTATGCTTGAAATTATAGAAGCAAGAAAAAGGAAAGCAGCCGGACCGACGGCTATAGCCAAGGGTCTGGTTCTCAAGGAAATACGCTATCCGGACGCGGAAAATGAGAAAATTGAGGGGTGTATGCATGAAAAAGAAGCTTCTTGCAAAGATACACATCAACTGGACCATGCGGCGGGCAGTTCTGACACTGACAGTTGTCAGCGTTATGATCGCCATGATTGCCATGACCATCGTCTTCAGTGTGGCCTCCAGACGACAGATCAGTCGTGAAAACCTCAGCAATTACGATGAAACTCTGGAACGTATGGAGGAAGAACTGGATTCTTACCTTCATGAATTAACTGTCAAGATGCAGACCATTTACACGGAAACCGAGATGATCTCGGCTATGCGGGAGTGGAGTGAAGAAGATCTGCGTCTGCCCCAATATTACTGGTCAGCCTGGAAACTGTCATCTAAGCGCTTCGATACAGACGACAGGCTTTTGGCCATGTATATCTATGATGATGTCGATTCTCTGGTCAGCTCCTGGAGAGACCAGCCTTATAATTATCCCTATGACCTTTATACTACAAATGAATATGTCAATGTTTCCACGCTGCAGAAATACGTAGCTTCTGATAGTTTTGATTATCTGATCTCGGGGTATCACAATGATGCCTCCGGGAAAGATGTTCTGCGCCTTGTTTTAAAACTTCATACCTATGACGAGGAGCGAGTGCAGTTCGGTTATCTGGTTTGTGACTTTGACAGCATAAATATTGAATCCCTTATGAAAAAATATATTTCCGAGGGTGAAGTGTATGCCTGGCTGCAGCCGGTAGGGGATGAGGATGTTGCCAGCGTGGGAAATACAACCCAGGAAGGCACAGGTATCTATGAAAAAATTGTGGAGACTGTGTCTGGAGCGGAAGAATTCCCTGTCCTTTCCAATGAATATGGTAATTTCTACCAGAATCACAGAATCTTTGAAAATTTCAAACTCAGCGTGGTCATGCTCACACCCATGTCACTGGTTTTCTCGACCCAAAGCACTCTGATGAAATCACTGGCCCTCATAGCTGTCATCACCATGTGCATTGTCATTCTGATCAGCTCTCATATCAGCAAAATTCTTTCACGACCTTTAGAAGAAATGAGTAAAACCGTCAAGCGTATCCGGAAGGGCGAAACCGGTCTTCGGGTCAAGACCGATGGCTGGAGTGAAGAAATTGCTGTTCTCGGATCCGAATTTAATAAGCTTTTAGATCGCATTCAGAAAATGATGCAGGACGAGTACGAGTCTAAAATGCTGGTAGAACGAACCAAATTCAAGGCTCTTCAGGCTCAGATTAACCCCCATTTTCTTTACAATACCCTGGATTCCATGAGCGGCATTGCCAGCGCTCAGAACTGTCCTCTGGTCAGTGGACTTTGTCAGTCTTTATCTGCCATTTTCCGTTACAGCCTTAATATTTCCGATGATTTTTCAGACATGCAGAAAGAAATGGCTCACGTTCGCAACTATCTTTACGTTATGGATGTGCGGAATGGCAACAGCGTCAGCTATGAATATCATATTGATCCGGAAACTCTGGAAGATAGCATTCCCCGTATTTCCCTTCAGCCTATAGTGGAAAATGCTCTTCAGCACGGCCTTCGAAACAGTCGCCGAAAAGATAAAAAACTTAGTATGTCGGCCGTTCACAATGCCGGCAGGCTGGTCATTACCATTGAAGACAATGGCATCGGCATGGATGCGAATGCTATGAATGAAAAGCTGGAGAACGCCGATATTAAAAGAGTTGAAATGGGCCGTTCCATTGGTGTCCTTAATGTAAATGCAAGGCTTAAAAGTGCTTTCGGTAAGGAATTTGGAATTCATTACGAAAGCACATTGGGAGAAGGAACTAAAGCAATCATGACACTGCCCATCGAGAGGAGGAAGGAAAATGCCAGCTAAATACAGAGTCCTGTCAGCCGATGACGAATACTGGAGCCGGGAGAATATCAAAAATATGATCAAATGGGAAGATTATGATATTAATTTTCTCGAACCTGCCTCAGATGGAGAAGAAGTGCTTGAAAGAATTCCGGAAGAGCGGCCGGATATTATTTTGACGGACATCAATATGCCCTTCCTTAGTGGCCTTGAACTGCTGGAAAAGATCAGTCAGCTTTATCCGAATATCATTACCATTGCTATCAGCGGTTATGATGATTTTCAGAAAGTAAAAGGTGTCTTTACCAAAGGCGGCATTGATTATCTTTTGAAACCAGTCAGCAGGGAGCAGCTTCTGGATGCTTTAGGCAAAGCTTTAAAACTTCTTGAGCAAAGAGAAGAAGAGAGAACCCGGAATGAAAACAGTCGCCGGCGGGAAAACCATGTCTCGTCCTATCTGGAAGATGATGAGTATACCACTCTTTTAAATGATAAACTTTACCATCCGGGGAAAGTAAGCCATGTACCAAGTACGGCGGAATTTTCAGAGGTTTCCGGCATTCTTGTTAAATTTCATGATGTGGATATGCTGAAGAAAAATTATGGCAGCGACATATTGAAATTGTCTTATTCCATAAAAAATAAGCTTCGAAAATCTATTATGAGCGAAAGTGCCATTATCTTTAATTACCGGGATAAGGTGAATGAGTTCATTATTTTTCAGAAGGCAGCAGGCAGGCTAAACCTATGGGCAGAGAATATTCTTTCAGTTTTTTCTCTTAATGAACATGGTCCCATCAGCATTATTATCCATGATCAGAGCGGCTCTTTGGATGATGTCGGCAAAATTTACAGGGAAATGGTATCGACCCTGATTTTGCGTCCCTTTAACCGTCAGCATTGTATCCTGACCTGCTATAAGGAAGGCGGGAAGACGGTGAACAGAGATCGCTATACATCCCGCATTGAAGCTGCCCTGGATGCAGCCCTTTTATCCGGAAATAAGGAACTGGCGGAGGAAGTTATCTTTAAGACGGGCGGTCTTGAAAATTGTGAAGACGAGGGCTGGAGCCTTATGGAAGTCAACCAGTTCGTGGCAGGAGCCTTAAATGATATTGCTGAACATGGCGAATCTGATGATGGCCTGACGCTGGATGAAGTTCATGATTCTTTAAATTACGGGGTTCGGACCCTTAATAAAGTCATCGTTTTTGACAATATTTCTCTGGCTATCAAGGCGGCTTCAAGCCGCAGCGGTGATGGGGAGGATGGTTCCATTACAGGTCAGGTAAAAAATGTTAGGGATTACATTGAAAAGCATTATGCGGAACAGTTTTCTCTTTCAGACCTGGCAGAAAATTTCCATGTAGATCCCAGCTATCTTTCCCGCATTTTTTCAAAGACTTACCATGAAACCATTACGGCCTTTGTTACCCGGTGCCGCATTGAGGAAGCCAAGAAACTGATGCAGGATGAAAATAATAAACTGGAGGGAATATCCTTCGAAGTGGGATATGATGACTACAATTATTTCAGCCGGGTATTTCGTAAGATAGAAGGCGTCAGTCCAAGGGAATACCGGAAGCAGTCAAATTTATCCAAATAATTTTTACGAAATTGTGCTAATAAAACGGATAGAGGTATTGATAAAATAGCCTTCAAGGCAGAAATTTGGCCGAAAGGCTATTTTTACTTACAATAAAGTAAAATCTGTAAAACGAACATGCAAAGAGTGCGGAACTTTTAAGCAGATAAAGAAAGATTTTGCAAAATAACGGGCACTTACTAAATTTATAAAGTCAGGCCATGGAAATTATGGAGAAAACAATGAAAAAGAAGATTAAATATAGAACAGTACTTTCAGCTATCATCCTGGGTCTTGTCCTTACAGTGACAGGGTGCGGCAGCAAGCAGGAAGAAGCGGATGATGGCGTAACCAATATTCTGGATTATGTAACCGTGGATTTTGATGGAAAAAATGGTGAAGGAACTGCTTATGTTTCCGTGGACTACGATGGTTTGGAGACGGAAATGGTAGGTGGACAGGAAAAAATCAATGAAATGTCTGATGTGGAAGATTTGGAAGAACTGACGACTTATATTAATGCTGTGGCTTCCATTTCCCTCAGTATCGACAAAAACAGCGGTCTTTCCAACGGCGATAAGGTTACGGTTTCCGTCACTTATGATGAATCGGCAGCCTCCTCAGCCTCTGTTGATTTTGGAACGGAGATGAGTCGTATATTCACCGTCAGCGGCCTGGAATCTTAAAACAAAAAAATACTACTTTTTTACTTATAAATAGAGGGCATTTTCAAAGAATAGGACTTTTAAAACAAAAAAGTCCTATTCTTTTTTTAAAAACCGTCCTAACAGATGAGACACAAAATCAGGATAATGGACCTATATGAAACGAGGTCTGTTATCCATTTTTTTATGGATAAAGATCACAACCGCACGATATGAAAATAGAGTGCAAAGAAGAGAAGGAGAAAGGAAATATGAGAAAGAGTTTTTGGAAAAGAACCGGAGCATTAGCTATTGCTGGTGTTATGGGGGCATCTTTAGTCGGATGCGGCAGCTCAGCAAGCTCATCAACAGCAAGCAGCGAT
>CAVDGK010000009.1:0-21929 GCA_963607995.1 Oscillospiraceae bacterium
ATCTTATTTTCTTATCTGCCTTTGCCACGTAGAAAATCACGATGAAAAGTTCTACCGTTCTTGCCACCAGCGTTCCTATGGCCGCACCCCGTATTCCCATTTCCGGGAAACCGAATTTTCCGAAGATCAAGGTGTAATTGATAGTGCCGTTTATGATAAGCGATATGACGGATATAACGAACGAAATCCGAACGATTTCTACACTTCTCAGCATGGCGATGAATAGGGAGCTGAAAAGGTAAAAAACGAAGGTCCATTTTAAAATGCCAAGGTAAATGGTTCCTTCCCGAATAATCTCCTGGTCACTGGTAAAAATCCCCAAAAGACGGGAATTCAAAACTGTGCAGAGGATAAAAACAATGGCCGACGCCGCTGCTGTATAAAACACAGCAATGGCAGTAGCCCGACGAATCTTATCCGTGTCTTTTTTGCCCCAGTACTGGGAACTCATGACCACCAGTGAATTGCCAATGGCGATGGCCAGCTGACTTACCACAAAGAATATCTGATTCACAGTGGCCGCCCCGGAAAGGGCCGTCTGGCTGTAACTTCCCAGCATGATATTGTCCAGCATATTAACGCTGTAAGCCACCAGATTCTGGAAAGCCACCACCAGCATCATCTTGAAGAAGCTCTTGTAAAATAAAGGATCCCTGGTAAAAAAGGGAGTGGAGGTGTTTTTTTTCATAGTTTCGGTCCGTTGAGGGAATGTGTAGAAATTCGCCAGAAGCTAAGGTAACATTTTTCGCCAGCCTCATAAGCTGCCGATCAATATTTCAAGGATATTTGCGTTCCGCATCACTTCCTGCTAAAAAAATTATACCACTGCGGTAAGATGAATCGCCACAGTGGTATACAATTAGATATTTGGGTATTTTCTTATGAGTAATGCATTCTCTCACGCAGCATCCGCGCTTATCATATTCCCTTTCATTTCAGCATATTCATCAGCGACACCCAGATTTTTTGCGTATTCACTGCAGATATTCTCGATGGTGTCAGCACTGAATATATCTGTTAAGCCGGCTTTCTGCACCAGTTCATTGAACTGGATGCCGGGCTGTGCACTGTAGATCTGACGGTAACAGTCTATTGCCTTATCATAGTCGCTGCAGGACATATTATAAAGTTCAAGGGCAATCAGGCCGGAAGTACCATAACCGATATAATAGCAGGGCTGTGTAAAGAGATGGGTGATTGCAATCCAGGAATTCTCCGGATAATCTTGTTCCATACCATATTCTTGAATCGTATCTGACCAAATCTGATCCAGCTTCTCTACTGTCAGATCTTCCGTCCTATAAATCTGGCATTCTGCATCATAAACCATGAAAGCCGACATAATGTTGTAAAGCATGCCATAGCAGGTCTGTTCCTTAAGGGCTTCACCATAAGTACTGTTCAAATCCGGATAATATTTAGCGAAAAGCATCTCAAGAGCCTGGGAGCTGATCTCATAGACATCCACCACAGTACCGGTGTTAAGAGCATTATAATCAGCACTGCAGAAATTATTAAAATGACCAAATTCATGAATAACAGTCGTAAAATCCCTTACAATTCCATTGGGAGACAGAAGCATGCAGGCATCCTTATAAGATGGCAGAGGGGAAGTAAACTGTGCGCCTGTCTTGGTGTCTGATTTTTCATTATCATAAAGTTTCTGATCCAAAAGGTGATTGAAATTATCCGAAAGAGAAGAATCAATATTCTTTAGAAGATCCGGAATTTTCTTCAGATCGTCTTCCGTTACCGTATAATCCTCATTAACACCATTGATGCAGCCAGATTCTGCTACCCAGTTATTGTAAGCATAATACAGAGGCAGAACATTTTCTTTAATGGCATCTTTAATGGAATCAGCCTGCTCAGCTGTATAATCCCTGCCATACAGGTAAAGGCTAAAATCGATATAATTATCATAGCCATACCAGGCTGCCACTTTATTGTTGTTCTTTACAATCTCAAGATAAACTTCCTTAATCTGCTTCTGAACACTCTCTTCTTTATAATCTTCAGTCATAAGCGTATTGTACTTCTGAGTCAGTTCAGAATTTTGAGATACGAGATTCATCAAATCCTCATCAGATTGTTTGTATTCTTTCACAGCCTTTGCCACATCAGTACCGATATGTTCCGTAAAGCTGTCGCAATAAAGATCTGATTTTAAAATCTCCTGAAAGAGAAGTAAAGCCTCGTTTTGCTTCTGTGCAGAAGTCATCTGGATCGTGCTGACCAGCGTCGCGGCTTCCACGTCCGTTACATCCGCACTGTAACGGAAATTGGCAATAGCCTGATCACTGACGATGCAGTTAAGCCATTCAAGGATTTCATCATAAAGGGCATTGATTTCATCTGCATGACCTTCACTCTGGCTCAGCTCACCCATCTTTGCGGTACAGGCATCGAAAGCAGTCTCATTAAAGGTATCAGTGGTACGATCGGCTAAAGCCGTTTCTTTTGAATAATTTCCCGGCTTTACGGATGCATCGCCGCTATCGGTGCTTTCTGATGAAGAATCGGTCTCTGAAGTTGTCTCTTCTGTAGAGCTTTCCTGACCGCTTGATTCAGTGCTCGTCACTGAACTTGCATTGCTGCCGCAGGCCGTCATAATTGAAAGAATGGCTGCCAGTGACAGACACAGCGTTGATTTTAAAAGTTTCTTTTTCATACTCTCTCCTTATTTGTTAAATATTGTATTACGCATATACCTAACTTCACATTGTACCCTGAATTTCACTTTTTTCTTACAACGAACGGATATGATTCTGCAGCATATTTCCAACTGCATCAGCAAACATATCCAGTTTATGAATCCGGGTAAAATCCCTGTTATAGATTCTCTGGGCTGCTGTCAGGCTGTCATCCCCTCCGGTGAAGACACACAGTACTGTAATATTTTCCATGCGGGCCTTATGAACTTCCGCGGCAGCATCCTCTACGCCCACATCCTCGGCATAATTTTTATAAATCCCCGCTGAAGTCCGAACCTTAATTACGTCGTTGGGCTTGCAGTCTGACAGCACGATGAGGATTCGGTGATCTGCGTGATTTTCCTTCATCATGCCGGCCGCCAGACGAATGGCCAGGCCGTCCCGGTTTGCCCCGGTGGTGTAATAATTGAAAATATTGTTGTTATTGCCGTTTTCATTATAATCCCGATAGAGATTCACTACGGTATAACCATTAACGGAGCAGAAGGAATACACCCGTACCGGAATGCCGCACCGGGTCAGACTTTCTGCAATCATATACCCCTGAGCCGAGACAATATTCTGGCGGTTCACCTGGGAGCCGGAAGCGTCCAAAAGGATGTCCACGGTAATATTACCGCTATCTCCTTTCTGTTCCTTGGTAAAAATCCGGTCATCATCCAGGTAAAGACCTCTCCAAATCTTCGAGGCATTGAGAACCCCTACCGTCGATTTAATGGTCTGGTCATCCAAATGAGTCAGGATGGAGTTTCGAATCTTATCCGTTAATTTTTCAATGGTAACCCGATAGTGTCCTATATCATTTTCGAATGACTTACGGTTATTTTCCGCCTGTTTTAGAGCCTCTTTCCGCATCTTGCCGGCGTAGCCCTTGGTCAACATATCCTCCGTGTATTCGCCCCGGGTAATATGAAGCTTCACATCCTGATGATTCCCAGTGCAATAATGCTTTTCAAGCTGGCGAACTTCCTTGTCGCTGTAAATGGATTTACCAAAATAGTTGGTAATATATTCCTTAAGGCCTTCGTCTGTCTGGCCGGTATAGGCAGCAAAAGCCACACTTAAATGGCTCTGATCCAAAATTTCCTGCCGATATTCATCAACATGCTCTCCCCATCCAAAAGACATATGACGAATGGGACTTGTATCCAGAGCTGCTTTTCGCTTCCTAAAAGATAGTAAGCTGAAAGGATTACCGATTTTCCGTTCTTTCTTATTTTCCTTTCCATCTCCTGGAATATAAGTAAAGAAATAAGACAGAGTTTTCTTCAAGCTTTCAATGATCTGATCTGTATCAAGCTCCGGTCCCAATTCGATCTGTGCCAGAAGATCCCGGTCAACCTTATCCGGCAGACCGCTGTCTTCTCCCAGGGCATGACGAAAATGCCCTTCGGTAATAAAATCCGCCCGGTTTTCTCCAAGTCCTGCACTGATTTCTCCCAGCATACGTTTCGCATACTGACGACGCAGATAAGGAAATACAGGTCTCTCCTTCTCTTCCCGCTGGTAAACCGCATTCTCCAAAGCCAGCCAAAAAAGGCTTTCGTACACACCCTGATTAATTTTTTCATGGAAAGTATTATAGAAGAGCTTCAGTTTTTTCCAGTCATAATGGTAATGAATGGCTCCTACGATACTGTTCCAGTAAAGATCGGCATGTCCTTGCTCATCAAAAACCCGAAATCCGGGATCTACTGTATAATCATGGGCTCCATTCCAAATCAGGTTTGCCGCTCTTTTTTTCTCAAATTCCGTAATTTCCATAGATATTTTCTATATGTTTCTTTTTTATAACGTCACTTCAAAAGGCTTCATCAATCAGGCTCTCTATCTTAACTTAGCATCTGATTGAAAAGTTGCCCCTCTAAATCAAGGGAACTGATTGCATCAATCCCCCTGCATCTCTATCACAATTTCGTTGTTTTGCTCTGTCTCAATCTTTAAACAGCTTGCTTCTGTCCAGGTCTCCTGGGAAGCGAACAGCGATCATATCGCTGACCAGCTTTCTTTCGTATTCTTCAAAGCATTTATTGACAAGGCCCAGCTCCAGAGCACTGATAACATTAAGACCCCGATCCATCATCTTTACAGCTGCCAGAAGGCCACGGAGATCCAAGGCTTTCGTGGAAATCTCACCGCCTTCGCATTTTCTGCGGATATCATGGAAAAGCTGAGAGAACTGGTCTGCATAATCATCCTTAAGATTCGGATATTTTTCCAGGATCAGCTTCTTTAAATCTTCCTGGCTGATAACCGGCATCTGAATGATCATGAAACGGGATGCCAGAGCTTCGTTGATTTCTCTGGTACCGGCATAACCATAGTTCATGGTGCCAATGAAACGGGTAGCTTCATTCAGCTCAATCCGGTCATAGCCCGGGATATCAATAATGCGTCTAAAGTCCAAAGTAGCATGAAGGACAGCTAAAGATTCGTTTTTTGCCATGTTGATCTCATCAAGAACACCGAAACCGCCAGTCTCTGCGCAGCGGAGAATAGGACCTTTTCGAAGCTTTACTTCGCCATTTTCGAAAGTATCCGCACCGATGAGTGACCCGGCATCTGTATTGATATAGAAGGAAATATCCCATTCCGGACGACCAAAAGCTGCAGATAAACCCTGGGCCAGGACATTTTTTCCGGTGGCTTTGGGACCTACCAGAAGAAGATTTTCTCCTGCCAGAATGGTGCTCAAGGCCTGCTCCCAGATTTCCGTTCCATAATATTTATAGGCAGGATTAGGAATACGGGATGCAAGTTTATCGTCTAACTTATGATCCCTTCTAAATTTCTCAACCTCTGTGAGAATCTTTTCAGAAACCCCTTCTTTTCTCAGGAAATCTAACATAGTCATCTTCTATCCTTTCATTTTAAATTAAAAGTCTGCAGAAATTTTTTCATTGACAATTGAACCGGCTTCTTTGTGTCTGTACTGATATGTCATTACTTTTTAAAAATTGCCATCTTATTCATAACAATAGAATACCTGCAAGTTTCCTCCCGGGCATTCTGTCATCATGAATGATGCAAAAACTTTTATAACACTCTGCACTGTTTAAGCCAATATTTGGTCTTGCCCTATTGATTATACTAAAAACCGCCGGACTTAAACAGCCCGGCGGTTCAAGTTATTTTTATGTTTCTGCGGCTGAACAGCTGTTATACAGCTATTCGATTTTTATACAGCTTTTGCTTTCTCAGCTTTCTTTCTACCATTGATGATAACAACAACGATATAAACAACTGTGAAGACTGCTGCGATGATGTATGCCATGTTCCACGGCATTGCTTCAGAACCTGTTGTCTGCAGCGGATTGTGTACGATGAATGCACATGTACAGAATGCATAGAATGCTGCAGGAATAAGCGGGATCCAAACGAACTTCGGATTGTGGATGAACAGGTATGCAGCGATGCAGGCCAGAGCGAACAGAGAGATCATCTGGTTAGACCATGCGAAGTATCTCCACAGGGTATTGAATCCGTTAGAATCGAATTTAGCCCAAACCAGGATCAGGATAACCAGGATGAAAAGCGGACCGGCAAGACCAAGTCTCTTTGCATTTGAATCCTGTTTGATCTTGAAGGAATCAGCGATTGTAAGTCTCAGAGCACGAAGAGCTGTATCACCAGAAGTGATCGGAAGGATAACAACACCGATCAGGGCGATAATGCCGCCGACTGTACCAAGGGCATTCTTGCAAAGAACACCAACAACTGATGTAGCACCGATTGTGTGGAAGAAGAGGTCTCCGGACTGAACGAATGTAGCCTGAAGGACACCATCCTTAATAGCTGCTGCTTCTGTAGAAAGCTGCAGATAGGAGTTGCCCATCATGGAGATACCGCCTGCTTCTGCACCCATATTGATCATAGCCATTGTACCGGCTGCCCAGCACATAGCAATGAAGCCTTCTACAACCATCATGTTGTAGAATGTCATCTTTCCTTCTTTCTCCTTCTTCATTGTTCTGGAGATAAGAGCTGTCTGTGTTGAATGGAAACCTGAAAGGATACCGCAGGCAACTGTCAGGAAGAATACCGGGATGAAGTGACCGGCACTGAAGTATGTGCCATAGTCGAAGCCGCTTGCATTGATTGTAACGGCTGCGCCTGTTGCATCAACACCTTCCATTGTAGTTGTTACTGTGTTCCAGCTTCCCCAGATTTCTGTCAGCGGATAACCCTTAGCGAAAATAGCTACGAAGATACCCAGAGCTGAGAAGATCAGGATAAGACCGAAGATCGGGTAAACACGACCGATGAGCTTATCGATGGGAAGGACTGTTGCGATCAGATAGTATACGAAGATAACAACGTAAACGATCCATGTCTTCCAGTCTGTTGCAGCACCAGACCAACCAAAGATCTGTGTGACTGCAATATCACCAGGTGTGTAGATGAATACAGCACCAACGAGAAGAAGCAGGATGCAGATAAAGATGTCATACATCCAGAATACGGCTTTGTTTGTGTAATTCTTTACCATATCCGGCATCTGTGTACCACCATCACGGGTGCAGATCATACCTGAGAAGAAGTCATGCATAGAACCGCCGATGATGTTACCAATCGGAATAGCAATAAGTGCGATGGGTCCGAAAAGGATACCCTGGATAGGTCCAAGGATAGGACCTGTACCTGCGATGTTCAGAAGGTTGATAAGACTGTTTCTCCATGTTGCCATAGGAACGTAGTCAACGCCGTCCTGTTTTGCATAAGCAGGAGTCTCACGATCATCCGGACCGAAGACTTTATTGCAAAGTGAACCATATGCAAAGCCGCCACCGATCAGGATCACAAGACCGATTAAAAATGTGATCATAATGTTACTTCCTTTCCTCTACTACTTCTACCTTTTTTACCGCTCAGCAGAACCATAAAATAGTAATACCAATTGAGTATGATTTTACCGCTGTTTTCGATATAGTTCAATTAAATTTTAGATTTTGTTTATAATTACCTTATACTTTTTTTAGTTTTTCGATGGTTTTTTATTCTTAAAATGTATATTTCACACAATCCCATATACTTTGTTGTCTCTTGTCATGAGCCATGAGAGTTGTCACAGCAATCAGCAAAGTCACGTGTAAACACGAATCCTGGCTCATCACTTCATGTTCATTAAAAAGAAGGAGCCGGAAATCCGACTCCTTCTCTTCTGTGCACTATTATGGAAACAACTTTGCGAAATCTGTAGTCAAAATGCGAGCTATGCCATGGCTCCCTTATGCGACAACTCATTCACCGTTTCAGATAGCCATTTCTTTACTGATAATCCTTCACCAAAAACAGAGGCTTAAGCATAACAACTTCTTCGTATTCCCTGCCGCTTAAGGCCACTGTATTATCGGCTGCCTTAAGATCATTTTTTAAAATCTCCATGGCGCTGTTAAAATCTGATGCTTTTTCCGAACGGATGGAACGGATGATCCGGTCCAGGGCATAGGGATGAGCATAATAGGCCGGAAGGGGGAAGTTTGGGAATGCACCAATATGGCGTTCCATAGCCTCCACGGCTTCATCATACTTCTTCTGGGTAGACCGTCTGGTTCTTCCCGGTGTCGGCAGAATCTTGCTGTTGGCCATAACGAACATGGACGCCACACCCAGCATAACAAGTACCAGAGCCAGCATGGAATTGCCTCCCTTCTTAAATAGGTAAGCACCGGCAATAAGAAGAATAGCACCCACGAGGATAATAGCTCCAGCCAGCCACTGGTAAGCCGGCTTAATAAGATCTACCGTTCTCTTAACTTTGGCGCACACTACCATCTTTTCATAAAGGCTGGGACGTTTCTCCAGATGATACTTTGCCTGTTCCAAACGACGTACCAGACTCAGTTCTTCCGGGGAAAGTTCACGGGAACGGATTTTCTCCTCCTGAGCTTCTTTTTCTTTCTTGTCTTCCACGCCCTGCGGACTTAAGAGAATGATTTCCGGATGATTCTGTTCCAAGTCATCGAACATTTTGTCCGCATCTTTCAGATATTTAAAATAAACCTGCTTTTCCTTGCCGTTATCATAGCGGAAAACAATATAAAGGATAGGGGTCAGAAATGCTTTTCCGCTCCCTGGGCTGACGGCCACTCTTTTGTAGATGTGGGTCAGGGCCGTAAAGGGAATATAATATTTCCGCGGCCGCATTTTACTGGGCAGATAAACGGCTTTTTCACCAACGCCACACTGGTCGTATCTTTTGCATTTTTTACGGTCTGCAAGAAGGGCTTCCTCATCAAGCAGTGTCTCGCTATAAGGTTTGGGGGCACTCATTTATTTTTACTCCTCCTGTTTATACAGAAATAAGCCGCACCGGCTTTTGTTTTTTGCTTACAAGCGTTCAAAATTAAATCCACTTCATCCAAACGCTCTGGCCAGTGCCATTCACAATCTGTTACGCAGCTTCCGCATGTGAAATTGTAAGCATCATTTCATTATTAGCTTTTTTTCCTC
Source organism: Oscillospiraceae bacterium (assembly GCA_963607995.1). GTDB lineage: Bacteria > Bacillota > Clostridia > Lachnospirales > Lachnospiraceae > Chordicoccus. The sequence continues at coordinate 9,168 of CAVDGK010000009.1, forward strand.
TATCGTCAAGGCTGTTCCACACTTTAACCTTTCTCGCATCCCATGAAATCAGCTACTGCGAGAAAATGTTCAACTATTTATGTCTAATATATTGACCCCGGATCACACTAAAAAAGTCTGCAGAACGGGGCTACTTCCTCATTCCACAGACCTTTTTCAATCATTCAGGCTTTCTTTGCCGAAATGATATTTATCTAATTTTATTCCTTTCTTATTTTGTCGTGCTTGATTCAAGCCTGGATTTGGCAACGACTTCATCCATGGTCTTATCAATGGTATCCTGAAGCGAATCCAGTTTTTCTTCCGCTTCACTATAATCAGATTCAATCTTTTCACCAATGCTCTGCTGTTCTTCTTGAGAGAGAGATGAAGATTCGCTGTTATTAGCTGCACTACTATTTGCTTTTGAGCCGCAGGCCATGATGCTGAATGCCACGCAGGCACACATTGCTACGATTACAATTTTCTTTTTCGTAATATTTCCCCCTATTCAATTTTATTTATTTTTAGTTTTACGTGCGATTTTTATGCTTTGATGATGAAAATATTTCCGGTATCGATGGTTTTCCATACCACCGATACCGGGGTTACACTTTTCTATCTCAATCAGCAATTGCAAACCTTTACTTTGTTAGCGCCCAGCAGATAGAGAACCGGAAGGATCATATTGCAAATGATGGTAATCACGATACCGATCACTGTGTAGTCGCTGGGATTGTAAGCATATCCAACACCAAGTGAAACGAAAACAAGGACGATGGAAATGATGCCCAGTATGATGCAGCCTTTGGCTTTTGCAACATTCTCGCAGGCATTGATGCCTCTGATACCGGCTATCATTTCTATGATACTTCCAATAACGAGAATTGCTACCGATGCATAACCCAGGATTGAAAGGTTTGTGCCCAGGGTTGCTGCAAAGGCTACTCCACTAACAGCCAGGATACCGATCATAAGGCTGAGGCTTGCGCCGATGATGCAAAGAATTGATGTTACTTTTAATAATGTTGTATGTTTCATAGTTATTACCCCCTTGGTAATCAATTTCAGCACCGCCGTTCTGTAACTTAAGTGCTAAGTAAATTGTTTTATGTCTATTTATACGGCGCACCAAGGAAGAGGGCTAAAAAATGGGAAATATTTTTAGAGTTTGATATGTTCTTCTATTTCATGGGCAATTTCACAGCTTCCCTGATGCTGGCATTTTCCGTAGAGACAGTCTGCATCAACTTCCACTTCATTTCCGCATTTTTCAAGGCACAAAGTGATGGTCCTTGTCTGGTTTTGGCTTCTGCAAAACCCACTTATAAAATATTCTTCTTCCATCCTATTACTCCATCAAATTAGTATCTTTGCAATTTTCACTCATTTTTTTGTGGTCTATCCACACAATACTCCATCTGTCGAAATCTTATCCACCGTTTAATCTGCGTTTTTCACAGAATACGACTAAAACTGCAGTTAAACTTTCGCTGCATTGATTCGAAAATGAATCTTAACATATTTTCTTATTCACAAAAGGAAACTTTCTTCCTACAACCGGCGGATTCCTTCCCAGGCGGATATGGTAATGCCATTAGGCAGGAATTTGGCGAGAAATTCTTCGCACAAAGCTACCGGGCTTGGGGTAGATACAGCCAGTCGCAGCCTTGCATCAAAAAGAGCCCAGGAAACCACGCTCTTCATACGGGATGATAATGGAAAATGTTTCACGGCCGAAGGAGCTGCTTTATCCTGGGCCACCGGTATAAATTCCGTATCCTTAACCCAGTAAGGGCACACTGCTGTCACATATATTTTCTTTTTAAAAAGTTCAAAGCGAAGAGAACGGCTATAGCTGATAAGAAATGCTTTGCTGGCGGCGTAAACGCCAAGTCCGGGCAGAGGCTGGACACCCGCAATAGAACAGATCTCCAGGATATGACTATTTTTAATCATATAAGGTATGGTAATTTGCGTCATATCCACGGCAGCCTTATCATTTAAAAGAATCATATTATCCAGATCCCGACGGGAAAGGTCCTTATTTTCACCGATCTTACCAAAGCCCGCTGCATTAATGAGCCATGAAACCCTCGGCTTTTCCCTCTCCAGTCTATCTTCATAGAGATTCAGGGCTTCCTCCTGAAGAAGGTCCAGAGACATAGCCCGTACAATCAAGGATGGTTTGATCTTCTTCAGTTCTTCGCCCATCTCCAGCAGGCGTTCTTTCCGTCTGGCAATGAGCCAAATCTCCGTGATATCCTTTTCTTTGCGAATCAACTGGCGTGAAAACTCACCTCCAAGACCACTGGATGCCCCTGTAATAATTGCAACTGACATGTCCGTCTCCCTTCTATCTGTCGTTATAAAAATGCTTCTCAAATTCTGTGTTTCAATTAACAAAACAGAAATCAAATCTTTCAGACGCATTTTCTGCAGCTTCCAATCATCTGCTCACAGAAGTCTGCTTTATAATTTCTTCACTCTCAATCTTCTTATTTGAAGATTCTCACTCGGACAAATAACCGGCCCTTCTTCGTTTCTTTCTCGATTCCGTCAAAGATAAATTTTCCAAATCCTTTGACGCTTACCCGACTTCCCTCTTTCAGCGTCTGTCCTGCTGAGGAAATGATCCGGCCATCCACCGATACAGCCTCACGGCTGATCAGTTCCTGCGCCTTACCTCTTGATAATCTGTATACAAAAGCCAGCACGGCATCTGTTCTCTCGGATGCCACCGAGCCGGATCGTTCATCAAATTCAGGCCTTACGTGACAATTTTCGGCATTTTCCGACTTAACCGATACGGATGTATGCTTCACCCGAGTCAGCTCATTTTCAATAATATTCGCTCTTTCTGCCACCACAAAGATCCAGGCTTCAGCCTGGGTACGATCAAGAAGAATATCCCCAATGAGATCTCTCTCGATTCCCAGATTCATTAAAGCCCCAAGATAATCCCGATGGGTCAGCTCATCAGCAAACTGCCTTTGCAGAGGAGAAATCTTAAGACAGGCTATTTCATCCTTGGGTACATCTTCCTCTTCCATATAATCCGGAAGGAAAAAAAGCAGCTTTTCTCTCTGCATCCGAAAATCCACCGTAAAGTACCACTTTTGCAGGCGAAAGTCTCTCCGTGGTACCTGAAAGCCTTCCCATTCTCATATCTTCCAGCATGGCCTGCTCATTCAAAGTCAGGAAATCCGTACGGGTTACGTAATTATTTTCATAGGCACGCCTGGAAAGTTCCAAAAACCGGGCGGCCATTAAGTCTTTCTCTGTCATCTTTTCTGTCTTAGTCTAAGGTGCAACTTCTTTTCGTACAGCTATCAAAGAATCACATGCTCTATCTGCGTGCATCACCAGTCTGGTTATTTTTTGACAGGTATACTCTATTTTCAAAGCTTCTTTTAAACCGTGTCACTTCAGGCTGATGTCTCACTTTCAGCTGCTGATTCATTTCCATCCACTGTTTCATTTTCGGATGCCGATTCATTTTCAACTACCGATCCAGCTTCTGTCTCATCTCCAGTCGTTTCCTCTGTCGGCTCCAGCAAAAGCTGTTTACCGCTAGGCAGGGAGATATAACGGTTCAACACACCATAGCTGTATTTGCTCTTGGCATAAAGAGACCGATCCTCCAATATGGATTCGTCTGGATTAAGGAGCCACTGAATGTTGGTATTGGTACCGGTGTGAGGTGAAGTATCAATATTGGTAGGTTCTGTCACCTCATCGCTTAGTTCTTCTTTATTGTAATCATAAATCGACGGACATTCCGATGGCACCACGCCCTCACAGGTAAAAATGGAATAATCCACCAGATAGAAGCCTGCATTTTCAAAATAATCGCTCCAGGCCGTGCCTTCATAGGCACTATCCCCAATCACCATGTCTCCGTCGTCCGTCACTTCATCCACGAAAATGTAATGGCCGGCTGATCCCGGTCCATCAATACAAAGGATGACAAAATATCCCTGATCTATAAGATTGCGGATGGTATCAAGCTGTTCATCAAACTCATCATTTTCAAAAGCATTTTTATAAGCATGACAGGTAACAGCCGGATAAGCTTCATTGATCCGGGAATAATCCATTTTCCCGAAATCCAGCCACCCGTCGATTTCTTCCATTTTCGAAATGACAGTATTAGGATTTTCACCTCCCACCACATCCAGCTGGCCCATCTTTACCAGCATGTAGGCCGCTGCAAAATAGGAACAGCCACCGGAATATACCGTGGATTCAGCCGTATTTTTCTTAAGGGCTGCAGAATTGTAGGGCACTCGTCCCTGACGCCAGGCAGCCACATCTGAAGTATCCTGGGTACCATTAAGTTCCCGGTTAAGAAGCTGGGTATTCATGCGATCCAGGTCGTAAGCATAAGCATCTGTCACTGTTAGCAATGTCAGAACTAATGTCATGGCCATGCCCCGGGTGACAGATCGTGTATTAATTTTTCTTCGTATTTTTCCTGTAAAATTAAATCTCATCTTTATATTCTAAAATGTATCACTACTGTATATTAACGAAACCGCAAAAAGTTCTACCACTGTTTTTACCGAAACCATGAATCGTTTCACTGCCATTCTCAGCAAAATTGCAAACAATTCACTATCATTCTTAGCAAAATCACAAATGCTTCACTGCCGTTCTCAGTAAATCGCAAAGCGTTCATTTTATATTTTCATCACTGCACAAACAAGAGTTTTCCCTGTACTTCCTTAATCAGCACGGCTCCAAAAGTGCGGGAATCCACGGAATTTTCACGATTATCACCCATGACAAAAACCTTTCCATCTTCCACTGTATAAGGCACTGAAATACCTTTTTCCGGCACTTCCGTGATACCCCGGACGTAGGACTCCTCCAGCTCCTCACCGTTAATAAAAACCTTGCCGTCCTTAATATCCACCACATCACCTTCTACCGCGATGACTCTCTTTACATAATATTCTCCCGAAGGCATCCGGACGGAAACAATATCACCCTTTTTATATTCCGGTACGATACGGATATAAGCAGTCATTTCTCCATTTTTCAAAGTTGGCAGCATGGAATCTCCATTAACGAAGGATATGCCGGCCACAAACCGAAAGACGATTAAAGCCACAATAAAGAGAATGACCAGCCCCACACAAGTCCGAAGCCAATGCTGCTTCTTGCCATCATATTTATGTAACAAACGCTTTCTTTGTCTCATACTTTACATCTCGCTTCTTTTTTTATTTCTCTATTTTCGCAGAAAACAAAAGACTATGCAATTCTTTCAAAAGCTTTCCCATAGAAAAAGACCCCGACATAGTCGGGGTCCTTGGACTTTAGTTTTAAGCCTGAGGTGAAGCGGCTTCTTGATCAGCTTCATCTGAATAGATTTCCGAAATTCGATCTTCCAGATCCTGCTGAACCTTCTTCATTTTCAGAAATTTATAAATAAAGATAACGGCCACCACGATAAGGATGATCAAAGCGACCAGATCCCACCAGCAAAAGCCGAATTTAGTATGTTCAAATACGTATGACATTTGATTGCCTCCTTAAACTGCCTCTGCCGGTTCTTCCTGTTTGGGTCCCGGAATCTCAGCTGCCTCAGCAGCCTTTACAATAGCTTCTGTTGTACCTGTCACACCATCTTCCTGCATAACCTGATCCAGATATGTCATGGTATCTTCCATGGTGTTTTTAAATTCTTCATCTCGTTTCTTCTGGTTGTGATGATGAACAATAGCCACGATCACGATGATAGCTGCTACGACAAACGCCGGCCAATCCCAGAAATGGAACGGTGTATTTGTATGTGTCCATACGAAAAAATCCTTAAACATTGTTTTACCTCCATTTGCAGATCACCGACCGGCCGGATTGACCGGTCAGTGAATTTACGGGCTTTATTTCTACCTTAAGCATTTGCCTTTTTTTCTTTTTCAGCACGCTTCTTGTCTTCAACACGTTTCTTGGCTTCTTCCAGATATTTTGCCATATCTTCGTCGGAAAGATCCAGTTCTTTCTGGATAAATGCGATAGCGTACTGTTCTCTCAGCTCTTCAACCTTCATCTGACGGTTCTTTCTGCTCTTTGTATAGAGTGCAAAGATGATCAGTGTCAGAAGCATGATCAGGAAGTGAAGGATGCAGCAGGCATGATCATCAAGATTGATGTTGGCCAACGGAGTTTCGCCTTTATCAATCGGAGTCACATCATATCCGCCGTCATCTGTTGTCTCGATGACACCATCCTCCGTTTCTGCCGGACTTACTTCCTCTCCGGTATTATCTGTCGGAACAGTGCCATTGCTGCTATCATCTGCCGGTGTGTCATTATTGCCGCCATCGTCCGGCGTATTCGGTGTATCCGGAATAACGACCGGAACCGGATTAGCTGTGTAAACAACGGTTACGGTGACATCATTTGCCGGCATGCCGGAGGACGGAAGTGAAACACTGCCATAGTCAGGTGTATATCCGTCGATAGTCGGAGATACGATAGCATCTACGGTATCACCGGCCAGCAGTCTTACTGTGTAATCCGGAGCTACGATATTGCCGTTGCCGTCTACGTAATGGATGGTCAGAAGGTAAGTCTTCTCTACATCCGTTGTTTCAGTTTCTTTCTCCTTATCCGGTACAACCGGTGTATTCGGATCTTCACCATCCGGATCCGTGCCCGGCTTGCTTGTGGTTGTCACATTAACCTTATTGGAAAGCGTGCTGTCTGCATCTTCTCTTGCCACTGTATAGGAAGCTTTCAGTTCGATGCTCTCGCCCACTGCCAGTTTAGCAATGACTGCTTTATTTCCATCAACTGTTACGCCATCTTTCTCAGCAATAGCAGCACTGCCGCTGGCACCCTGCATCTGGTCTGTCACTTCCAGATTATTCAGAGTCAGGTTGCCTGTGTTTGTAACAGTAATGGTGTAGTTCACCACATCACCTACCTTGTATTCTGACTTCGGTTCATCAACCGTCTTGTCAAGCTGATAGTTTGCATTGGCCTTTTCAGTATCAACATCCTTTTCAGTCTCGCTGTCTACATCCTTGCCGCTTGGATCTGTCCCTGTAACTGTAGCCACATTCTTGACACTGCCACTAATTACATCTGCTTCGGTAATGGTGTATTCAACGGTGAAGTTTTTGCTTTCGCCCGGCCTCAAAGTAATACCGCCAAAACCAAGAATCTTTCCATCAAAGCTGTCGCCGGTTAATTCATCCTTAACCACAATATCTTTAATTGTCTGGTTACCATTATTAACAACGCTGATTGTATAAGTAACCACATCGCCTGCTCTCAGTTCAGAAGTCTTATCCGCTGTCTTGGTAATGAAGAGGCTGGATTCTTCTTTCTCTGTAGGCTGCTCATCTGTACCCGGTGTTACCGGCTTCGGATCATCCGGGTTCTCCGGATCCGGATTAACCAGACCATCCGGATCATTCATAGAGCTGATAGTTGCTACGTTGTTAACCTTGCCATTTCTTATGTCAGCTTCTGTTACCGTATAGGTAGCTGTCACTGTCTTGGATTCGCCCACCTTCAGTTCAGCGATGGTCCATTCATCCGGATTAACCTTTACAACACCTTCCAGAGAATCTTCAATTACGACGTCTGTCAGTGTCTGATTGCCATCGTTTGTAACTGTAATCTCGTAGGTAATCTCCTCACCAAGCTTATAGCCTGCTGCATCATCTGATGTGCTGACTGTCTTCTTGGTTACGGTGACATGGCTGTTCTTTGTTTCTGTTGTATCATCTGTTGTACCCGGTGTTACACTCGGATCTTCACCATCCGGATCCTTAGCACCTGTAACAGTTGCATTATTGAGGACATGACCATTTCTGATATCTGCCTCTGTTACCACATAGGTGGCTGTGACTGTCTTGCTCTCACCAATACCAAGAGTAATGTTGCTCCATTCACTTTCGTTGTTCTTTACAAGGCCATTCAGGTCATCTGTAATATTTACATTTGTCAGCGTCTGGTTGCCATCATTGGTAACTGTAATCTTGTACTCGATGGTGTCGTTCAGCTTGTAGCCGCCTTCCGGCATCGTACTTGTTGTTTCCTTAACGACTGTTACATGGCTGTTCTTCGATACGGTTTCATCCGTTCTTGTACCCGGTGTGACATCCGGATCATTATTCTTCGGATCCGTTGCTGTGCCGGTAGCTTCATTTCTAACATAACCTCTTGAAACATCAGCTTCTGTCACTGTATAACTTACGGTCTGTTCCTTAGATGTTTCACCTGGCGTAATGGTACCAAAGTCAAGAACATCACTGTCAACATTTCCTGTCAGGGCATCGCTTACCTTGACATTACTTAAGGTGACATTGCCGGTATTTGTTACGCTGATGGCATATGTAATGACATCGCCTACCTTGTAACCGCCTTCCGGTTTTTCAGAGGTTGTTTTCTTGTTAACTGTCATGCTTGGTGACGGATCTTCTGTTGTAACGGTTGTTGTACCCGGTGTTACCGTCGGATCGTCAGCACCTTTCGGTGTACTGCCAGTTGCTGTTGCCACGTTAACGATGCTGCCTTGGAGAACATCATCTTCTGTTACTTTATACGTAACCTGCTGTGATTCAGCTGTCTCGCCTGGTGTAATATCGCCAAAGGTCAACTTATCACCTGTCAGCTCATCGGATACTACCACGTTCTTTACTGTGACATTGCCGGTGTTTTCTACACTGATGCTGTAGATAATTTCTTCACCAAGCTTATAACCTGATGTCCTGCCATTAACTGTCTTATGAACTACCAGACTCGGTTTTGCTTCCTCTGTTGTAACAGTTGCTGTACCCGGTGTTGTATCCGGTGTCTTGCCATCCGGATCTTCTGCCTTCGTTACGGTTGCATTGTTTACAATCGTTCCGGCTAAAACATCATCTTCTGTCACTGTATATTCTACAGTCTGTATTGCTTCCTGATGGCCTTCCAATGTACCAAAAACAAGTACATCACCAGTCTTGTCATCTGTTACTTCAATGTTATTAACTGTCAGGTTTCCATCATTCTTGACTGTGATTGAATAAGTAATCTTATCGCCAAGTTTGAATCCGCCTTCCGGCTCGCTTGTAACTGCTGTCTTAATGACGGTCAGATGGGCCTTGCCATTTTCTACCTCTACCGTATCTTCTCCGGTAAATTTCTTACCGCCATCTGAGAAGGCAGCCGTTACCTTGTTGTTGTACTCACCCTTTCTGACATCACTTTCTTTAATGGTGTAGGTGGCCATTGTGCTTACCTGGGCACCCGGTGCTACATTTTCAAATACGTTTTGTGCCAGTACTACACCACCCTGTTCAGTCAGTGTGATGGTCTTAGCTGTATCGTACGGGTTAGTTACATTGATTGTGAAAGTTACAACTTCGCCAAGATCGTACCGGCCACCATCTGCCTTGTCAGCATGGGTCTTTGTTACCACTGTCTCCGGATCCACAATGTTATCCGTAACTTTCAATGTACCGTTTGCCGTTGTGATGGTATAGTTAGCTTCCTTTGTATCTTCATTCAGTGTATAGATGAATGTATTTTCACTTGAGCCAACCAGTATCTGACTGCCCGTTACATTGTAAGAAGCACCTTCACCAGCTACAAATCCTTCTCCACCTACTGTGATTGTCTCATTTTTCAGCGGTTTGCCATCATACGGCTTACTGTCATCTGCACTTGTCAGGGTAACAGTTCTTGGGTTAATCGTTAAAGAACCCGTTTCTGTTGTGATTGTGTAGTTCTTTGTAACATCAGTGTCGCCACGCATTACTTTGTAGCTCGTTACGACATTAGCCGTATTGACATCGTCAACATTTGTTACAGAACCTTCAACAACAGCTGTTAATACATCACCTTTTACAAGGATGTTCTTTGTGTAGCTGTAACTACTATCTGTCAAAGCCGTTCCATCATAAGTCTTAGAATTGCTATTTGCTGTAATGGTAATAGTCTTGTCGCCGCTGATCGGAGTAACAGTCAAAATGCCAAATGCAACTTTAATATTGTAGTTAGCTTCCGATGTATTATCTTTCAATGTATAGCTGAAGGAGTTACTACTGAATCCGGCATCCAGCTGGCTACCGCTGAAGTCATAAGCTTCTACACCTTCACCGCCTGTGAATCCATCACCTGTTACTTCGACATTGTGGTTTGTCAGGGCTGTGCCGTCGTAGGTCTTGCTGTCTGTTGCACTGGTCAGGGTAACGTTTCTCTTAGTTACCGTCAAAGTACCTGAAACACTTGCGCCAAACTTATAGCTTGAAGTTACATCAGTCTCTTTGCCGTCTACAGTACGGATGACCTTGTATTCAGATACTGTCGTTGCACTTTCTCCGGCATCTGTCTGGCTGCCGGAAAGAGTAACCATCAGCTTATCGCCTTCAACCAGTTTGCCGGAATATGTTGCGGTCAGACCTTCTGTGGTCAGTGCTGAGCCATCATACATCTTATCAGCACTTGGTGCTGTGATGACGATTTCATCTTCAGACTGCTTTACAGTCAAGGTTCCATATTTAGTTGTTACATTATAGTTATTAAGATCTGTGCCTTCCTGTGCTGTATAGGTGAATACATTTTCCGAATTACCGGCATAGGTCTGGCTGCCAGTTACATTGTAGTTAACGCCTTCACCTTCTACGAAGGAACCTTCTGTCACGGTTACTTCATTTTTTGTCAACGGCTGACCATCATAAACTTTTGTGGCACTTCCGCTTGTCAGGGTAATCGTTCTCTGTGTAACAGTGAGCGTACCATATATACTATCACCAAAGGTGTAGTTTTCTGTAACGTCCTGCTCACCTCTCATGACTTTGATATTGGTTACTTTATTGTCACTTGATCCAACATTTGTCTGACTGCCGCTTACTGTAACCTTAAGTTCATCTCCTTCAAGAAGGACACCGTCTGTGAATGTTACACCCTGGGCTGTCAGTTCACTGCCATCGTAAACCTTTTCACCACTATTTGCCTTAATAACAATCGGTGTACTGATGGGGTTAATGCTCAGAGCCCCCTCTTTCTTTGTGATGGTGTAGTTGCTCTCTTTGAAGTTTGCACCTGTTGTATATGTAATGGCATTTGTAACTTTGCCTTCCTCTACATAGGTAACACTTCCTGTTGCTTTGATGTCAGATACTTCACCTTCTACAAAGCCAACACCACTGACTGTTACGTCCGGTTTGGTCAGGGCTGTGCCATCGTAGGTCTTTTCACCTGACTCACTTGTTAAAATTACCGTTGCCGGAGTGATGGTCAGGGTTTCTGTGCCCGTTACATATCCGTCATAGTTATCGGCTGATACACGGATCTGGACTGTTGTTGTATCGGATACGTTTGTTGCCGTGATGGTGCTGGGGTCTTCTGTCCAGTTTGTTCCATCGGTGCTGTACTCGATCTTCAGGTCGTTGCCATTTTTATCCGTTGCTGTTGCTGCACCGGCTGAAAGAGCTGTGCCGTCATAAGTCTTTGACTGATCATTGCCTTTCAGAGTGACATAGTCGCTGATCTTACCCTTAGTTACAGTCAGGGTTCCTACTGTCTCACTTACTGTATAGTTGCTCTCTTTTGCTGTTCCATCCCATGTAAGGCTGTAAGTATTCTTACTGCTTCCTACATTGGTCTGGCTGCCTGTTGTTGCAAAGCTTGCCGTCTCACCATTGACAAATCCGCTGATTGTACCGGCTGCTGTAAGAGCTGTGCCATCATAAGCCTTGTTTGCATCCGGTGTTGTTACCGTCAGGGTTGCCGGGTTGATCTTGATGCTGCCGTTGTTGTACTTGATCGTAAGCTTGCCTGTAACATCTTCGCCCTTGGCATTTACAATGACCAGGTTGTCGCACTCTGCTACTACATCTTTAGTCGTTACATCTGTTGCCGTGGCAGAGGATGTTGCGCTCTTTAAAGTGTAGCCCTTCGGCAGGGTTGATACGCTGACGGTTGCTCCGTGAGCCTGGCCGTCATAAGTGAATTCTCCGCCTGTCGTGGTTACTACGATCTCATTTGCATTTTCAGTTACCGTCAGGGTTCCTACTGTTGCATTTACTGTGTAGTTGCTCTCTTTTGCTGTTCCATCCCATGCAATGCTATAGGTGTTTTCACTTGATCCGACTTCTGTCTGTGTACCGGTTGTTGTGAATGTTGCAGTCTCACCATTGACAAAGCCTGTGATTTCTCCAGCGGCTGTAAGAGCTTCGCCATCATATACCTTGCTCTCACTGGGTGTTGTTACTGTCAGTGTTGCCGGAGTGATGGTGATGCTTCCATCTACATATTTAATGTTATCTTTCAGCTTAGATGTTACATCTTCGCCCTGGGCATTCTTAATAACCAGAGTATCGCAGGTTGCTGCAACTGCCTCTGTCGTTACATCTGTTGCTGTGGCATTAGATACAGCTGTCTCTACGCTGTAACCTGTCGGTACACCTTCCACCTTAACGGTTGCTCCATGAGCCTGGCCGTCATAAGTGAAGGTTCCGCCTGTTGTGGTCACGGTAATAACAGCTGTGGTTTCGGTTACAGTCAGCTTACCTACTGTTGCACTTACCGTGTAGTTGTTTGCCTTGGCAGTCTTATCCCATGTGATGTTATAAGTATTATCGCTGCTTCCGACTGCTGTCTGTGTACCTGTTGTTGTAAAGGTTGCTTCCTCACCATTGACAAAACCGATGATTGTACCGGCTGCTGTAAGAGCTGTGCCGTCATAAGTCTTGTTTGCATCCGGTGTTTTTACCGTCAGGGTTGCCGGAGTGATGGTCAGGGTTTCTGTGCCCGTTACATATCCGTCATAGTTAT
>CAVDGK010000010.1:0-21550 GCA_963607995.1 Oscillospiraceae bacterium
TTTCATTTTAAATTTTGCCACAGATAACAAAATACTACAATATTAGGATGTTATGATATCAGAATATTATAATAACAGATTTCTTTCGTTCATTACTATGCATCATTTAACTAAAAAAAGCCGATCCTTTCGGACCGACCTCGGCATACAAACAAAAGTATGAAGCTATCTAAAACATAAGAAAGCCCCCGACCGCCTCTATTAACAGGCAACCGAAGACCCTCCCTCGAGCGCGAGACGGGACTCGAACCCGCGACCCCCACCTTGGCAAGGTGGTGCTCCACCAACTGAGCCACTCGCGCATTTTGTTCTTTCGGAACTCTTGCTCCCTCGAACAATGGCTATGATACAGTATTTTCCGCCTTGTGTCAACCACGTTTTTTTGCACAAATTAATTTGAAATTTCACACATTTTCTATTAAAATTGTACACAAAATACCAAAATGATGATGTAAGTGCTGTTTTTGCATGTTTCATTGAATCGAAAATGGCCTATCAAGCCACTAAATCCTGAATACACATTTCAAAAAGTCAGCCAGCTATGCATTGAAAGGATGTTACCCCTATTGTAGAAACCTTTTTCGCAAACCTATAATTAATGCAATTCACGTTATTGCCGCAAATTTTCCGGAGGATTCACCATGAAAAAAGAAATTTTTACAATTAATTCTTCCGTTGACGGTCTCCCTCTTTCCGTCATGTCCATTGAACCAGACAGCCAGCCTGTCAAAGGTGTCGTCCAAATTGTACATGGTATGGCAGAAATGAAAGAACGTTATATCAACTTTATGAATTTTCTGGCAGATAATGGATATGCCTCCATCATCCACGACCATCGTGGTCATGGGCAGAGCGTGCACGCCAAGGATGATCTTGGTCACATGTACGGTGCCGGTGGCAATGGTCTTGTGGAAGATACCTGCTGTATTACTCAGGAGGCAAAAAAGCGTTGGCCTCATGTCAAATTAACGCTTATGGGGCACAGCATGGGTTCCCTTGTCGTACGCTGCTACGCCAAAAAATATGATGATCAGATCGATGCTCTCATCGTCATGGGGTGTCCGGCCCGCAATGGCGCTGTTGGCTTTGCACAGCTTTTGGTTTCTATTTTAAAGAAATTCAAAGGTTCCCGTCACAAGAGCCACTTTATCAATAACGCGGCTTTTGCTTCTTATTCAAAGGGAATTGAAAATCCCCGGACAGATTTCGACTGGCTTTCAGTAAACACGGATAATGTGGATTTTTATCTTGATAATGAATATTGTGGATTCATTTTTACATTGGATGGTTTCAAAGGTCTTTTTGATGTACAGAAAGACTGCTATGACTCTCATAACTGGCAAATGAAAAATCCTTCTCTCCCCATCATTTTCCTTTCCGGCGAAATGGATCCCTGCATCGGCAGCCGTGCAAAACTTGATGAAGCCATTAATTTTATGAAAGAACGCGGTTATTCAAATATTCAGGAGCATTTCTATAAAAATATGCGTCATGAAATTCTAAACGAAGACGATCATATGCTGGTTTGCAATGATATTCTGCAGTGGCTGGAAGCTCATTAGTGCCAAGGATATTCGCAATTCACTCTGCTACTTCCTCATGTAAAAACGGTACTATAAGCCTTGCAAAGTAAAAACAGGAGCCTACAGTTCGACATAAGCTCCTGTTTTTCCTTTTTCGGAATCGCTTCGTAAATTCCGGAATTAAACTATTACATTATAAAATCATAGCAACAATTGCTACTACAAGTCCGGCTACTAAAAGAACCGGCATCATACAGCAGCTGCATCCACCTCTTCTTGGTGGTGGAGGTGGTCCCCAGGGGCCGCCACCTCTTGGGCCGCCAAATCCAGGTCCACCGAATCCCGGACCACCGGGTCCTGGTCCATGTCCATACATAAACTTCATCTCCTTTTTTCATAAAATGCTCTTCCGAGCTCATTGACTAAACATTCATCTGTTCAAAGCCCTATCGCAATTCTAATCCTGCGAATATCCTCGTATAATAAAAACGGACTTCATGACTTCATTATAAGAATTTTAAAGATTCTGTCTATTCTTATCATTTATTTTCCTTATCGTATCCAGTGCAGACATAATATTCATCAAATTTTATTATAATGGTCACCTTATCTTTTATATATTATAATCTGGATAGCAATGTATTATCACAAATATTTTTTACAATTTTGCAGTCTTTGCCAAATCAAATTCACAAAATTGCCGTTTCTACGCGGTGCACAAAGCATTTGCAGAGGTTTCTTTTTATGTCAGGAAAAATTCTTGTAACTGATACCGGTCGTTATATTAATCATCGACTTCCAGTATTAAAAAATTATTTCAGGGATGTTATTGTGCTGAAAACAGATTCCAGAACAAAGGATATTCCGTCCTATTTAGGTAACGTGATTGATCTATCCAGTGAAGCCTCCTCTTCTAACCACTGTAATGCTTATGTCCCGAACTTCTATCAGTGTATTCAGAGCCACACCAAAGAGATTAAAAATCTTTTATCTAAACATTTTGCAACTTCACTGACACTTTTGTGTGATCTTGATTTGGATCTGCTCTATCTAATGAACGAGCTTCAATCATCCAACTATATCTGTCAATTCAATTTAATTTTGCCACTGCCTTATGGATATATTCATAAAGATTCTCCTCATTATAAAACCTTGCAAAATTCAAATCAGGTGCAATCTCTCGCCATATATGATCCTTACAAACTCGCAATGAAAAATTACGGAAATACTGAAAATTCCTCACTTGAAAAAGTCTTAGCCGTCGAATCCCGGCATCTTCTTAATAAACTGGACATTTTAATGCAGATTTCAGACAGAAGTTTTAGTCCAATACGTTGTTTTTTTGATTACAGGAAAGACAGCTATGTTCGAACAGATTCTTTGACGCTTATAGATGAACATACGCTTGAATATAAAGCAGCATTAGAATATATCGATGAAGGCGATATCGAAGAAAGCGATATTGTTAAAGGTCCCTGTACCGAACACCTCACGATTCCCGCTCCACGGCCAGATGGAAAAAAAGTCTGTAGCTATCTGCATAATGTTCGAAATGATTTTGCCTTGCATCACCACTTAAAGCTTTTCTCACGAGATTGCAGCTATGACGGGCCCTGTGGCGGAACCTGTGCTGTGTGCGATGCAGAAGCTCAATCTTTAAGAAAGCAAGCTGGTTATTCTATAAATTTCAGAAACCTCTTTGGGAAAGGCATGCCAAAATCAGAAATTATGAGCATAAGTCGTCTGCGTATTAATACAGACGGCGAAGGCATCTCTACCCTGATTGGGTTTTGGGGCTGTCCGTTAAACTGCCTTTATTGCTTAAACCCTCAGTGTCACAGAGAAAATACTGATTGCGTCTGCATCACTCCCAAGGAATTGGTCGATCTGCTATCAATAGACGATGTCTATTTTCGCGAAACCAAAGGCGGTGTCGTGTTCGGAGGCGGTGAACCTCTTTTACATGCTTCTTTCATCGCCTCTACCTGTAAAAGAATGCCCTCCGTCTGGAAGAAACGCATTGAAACCTGCCTTAATGTATCGTGGAAACAGGTTGAACCGCTGATTCCCTATATTGACCAATGGATTATCGATATAAAAGATGGCAATCCGGACATTTACAAAGCCTATACCCATTCTGACGGATTCCTAGCCTATGAAAATGTCCGAAAGCTAAGCAATATCATTGAAAAAGAAAAGATAATTATCCGAATTCCTTATATTCCGGGTTATAACACAGATTCCGATGTACTAAAAACGCAAGAAACCTACTCAAAATATGGAATACCCGAAATTTTCACATATAATAAAAGGTAACAGAATCTCATCCCAGGATTTTTTTTATTTCGTCCAGGTTTGCGGCAAATTCGATACCTTCCTGGCGGGCCTGTGTGGATAAACCTTCTTCGATCATATGATCAAGCAAGGCCTTTAGATGATCATAAAAGCCATTGAGGTTATAAAGAATGCAGGGAGCACTTAAATGCTTTAAGGATACTTTGGACATAACCTCGCTTATTTCCTCAAGGGTTCCGGTTCCACCTGGGAAAGCAATAAAGGCATCCCCCAATTCGATCATCTTGGCTTTTCTTTCGGACATGTCCTTTGTCACATAAAGCTTTGTAATATCCTCATAAACAAAACCTGCATCTACGAAGAACTGTGGTTCCACACCAGTCACCTTACCACCGGCTTTCAGGACACTTTCTGCCAGTTCACCCATAAGACCTGATTTGGATCCACCGTAAACGAGGTCATTTCCGCTCTCACCGATCCATGTTCCAAGTTCTTTCACCGCCTTGGCCAAAGCCGGATCATTTCCCTCAAATGCACCGAGATAAACTGTTATATTCATATAAAGAATCTCCTTTCTGTCATTTTTCACTTTGTGAATTCTCACATGGCTAAAGCCGCATGCTTTTTATAGTTTTTCTTTAAATTTCATAAAACATTTTAACACCATTAACCTTCATAATCACTCATCTTCACTGAAAATGAAGCAACATAATTAACAATACACTTTAAGGAAAACTTAAAAATGTCTGCAGAAACTTATTGATACAATCTATTAAATACCATCATTTATTCCGTTTTCTTTAGCTCTTCATACATAATTTCAAGCACTTCTTTCATCTTCGGAACATCCACGCTGGCATAGTTGATAATAAAACAGTGCTCATAATTTTTCTGCGGGCGGAAGCAGTAATGGCTGACCGGATTTATTTTTATCCCCTGCTGAAGAAGGCGTAACGCATACTGCTCATCATCTATTTCCTGATTAATCCGCAAAATAAAATGCAGGCCGGCGTTTTCTTCCTCAATACTGACGAACCGAAACAGATGTGAAGTTCTAATCGTCTCCAGAATCTCATTTCGATGCGTACGATAATAATTCCGCATGCGATTAATATGCCGTCCGTAATACCCCTCCGATATAAAGCTTGCCAGGGTATATTGTTCCATTCCCGACACCGTACAGGAATAAAAGCTCATCTTCTTCTGGTAACGCTCCATCAGCTTTTCCGGCAGAACCATATAGGAAATCCGGATTGACGGTGAAAGAGTACGTGAAAAAGTATTCATATAAATAACATTATCATCATCAAGACTCTTCAGGGTAGAAATCGGTTTTCCGACAAAGCGAAACTCGCTGTCATAATCATCTTCTATGATGACGCATTCCATTTCCCTAGCCAGTCGGATCAAGCCGTGACGTCTTGAAGCGCTCATAACGATTCCTGTCGGGAACTGATGGGAAGGAGAAATATGAATGGCTGTTACATGAGCATTTTTCAAAGCATCTATGGACATGCCGTGATGATCCACCGGAATATGCAGCACCTTAATGCCGCAGCTTTCATAAACCTGTGTCACTTTTAAATGTCCCGGATCTTCAACAGCAATCATGCCGCTGCGTCCAACAAGCTGAACGATCATGCTGTACAGGTATTCCGTCCCTGCTCCGATAACGATATGCTCAGGATTCACTTCCAGTCCGCGAAACTCCCGCAAATGCTCAGAAATAGCTTTGCGAAGATCATAAACTCCCTGATGATGAGGACTTTCAAGAAAGGCACCCTGCTCATCCAGCAGTGTTTTCCGCATAAGTTTTGCCCAGGAAGAATAAGGAAAGTGGTCATATAAAATATGGCCGGAAGTAAAATCCACTCGGATATCATTGTTTTTTTCCTGTTCTGTGCCTGTCGCAACCTTTTTGGTTTCAGTCAAATCCTTTATATCAATTTCCGAAACAAAATAGCCCCGTCTTTCCAATGTATACAAATAGCCTTCAACCAGCAGTTGCTCGTATGCATTCTGAATGGTAATAAGACTGATGCCAAGATTTTCAGCCAGCTGCCGCTTGGATGGCAGCTTTTCATTAGCCTTAAGTTTCCCTGTTACGATATCTTTCTTGATGCATTGGTAAAGATACTCATACATGGGCATTTTGCCACGGTTATTCAAGTCATAAGTAAGCATGTTGTCTCCATCTGGTTATAAGCATTGATTATTAAATGGCTATTCAAACAATACCACTTATGCTATATCTTAATCAATGTAAATTTGCATCTATTCAAAGTCTGACAAATCGTTTTCAGACAATTTGCGATTTTGCTTTGCATTCATATGGAACCGCCAACGGCGATCCATTCCCAATATTTTTAAACAAGTGCACAATTTTCAAATGTGCAAAAGGAGATTGCATATGAAACGAATCGTAACAATTCAGGATATCAGCTGCATGGGAAGATGTTCACTAACGGTTGCCCTGCCCATTATTTCCGCTATGGGTGTTGAGGCTGCCATCGTTCCCACAGCTGTGCTTTCCACTCATACAGGGTTTTCAAATTTTACTTTCAGGGATCTGACGGATGACATGGAACCCATCAAAGAGCATTGGGTTCGTGAAGGTTTTAAATTCGATGCCATCTATACCGGCTATCTTGGATCTGACCGGCAGATGGAAATTGTTAATGACTATTTCGATACCTTTAAAGGAGAAAATACCATTATCATCGTTGATCCGGCCATGGCAGATAATGGCAGTCTTTATCCCGGATTCGATGATTATTTTGCAAAGAAAATGACTTCCTTATGCACACGGGCGGATATCATTCTCCCAAATATTTCCGAGGCTGCTCTCATGCTGGATGAACCTTATCCAGGCGAAGAAGCTGATGAGAAAACAATTCATGAATTTCTTGTTAAACTATCTAAATTGGGAGCCCCCATCTGCGTTATAACCGGTGTTACCTTTGCCGATGGTACTTTTGGTTTCGCCGGATATGACAGCAAAAAAGAGAATTTTTTCCGCTACGGAACCGAGAAGATCAGTCGTAAGTCTCACGGCACCGGTGATATCTTCGCCAGCACCTTCACCGGTGCCCTCATGAATGGCTTTGAAACCTTCGAAGCTCTTAAGATTGGTGCTGATTTCACCTGCGCCTGCATCAAAAATTCAGCCAATGACCCGGAAGGCGTCACCTATGCTGTTAATTTTGAATATGAAATTCCTTACCTGCTTAAGCTAATTCAGCGTTCGTAAGAACAAAAAGCTTCGCTTGTGAAACTCTCGTGCCGAGCGCGGTCGCTTGCAACAATTTTCTTCACGCAAGTGGATTCTACACGCCGTTCCGGTCGGTGCTAAACCATCGACCACTGGACGATGAGCGTCCCCACGGAGTGTTTTACCGTATAGGGGCGAAGTTTTCTATATGATAAAAATGCTGTCACATTTTCTGTGACAGCATTTTTGTTTTCTCCATATATTTAGACGATAATCTCCGCCTTGCTTCCGCCGCTCTTTTCTTTTGTAACTACAATTTGCTTATCGATACGTTCTTTAAGCTCCGATACATGGGATATGATTCCCACCAGTCGGTTGCCATCAGCAAGAGACGTCAGGGCCTTCATAGCCTGATTCAAAGATTCCTCATCAAGAGAACCAAAGCCTTCATCTACAAACATAGTATCCAGCTGCACACCACCGACAGAAGCCTGAATCTCATCCGACAGTCCAAGAGCCAGGGAAAGGGACGCTTTGAATGATTCACCACCGGAAAGAGTTTTAACACTTCTTTCACTACCATTGTAATGGTCGACAACATCAAGATCCAGGCCGCTCTGGGTTCTGTTATTTTCTGCTTCTGTCCGTCTTTTCAGCTCATACTGTCCACCAGACATGATCATAAATCGAGTATTAGCCCGTTCCACAATGCGGTCAAAATAATGCATCTGAATATAGGTTTCCAACATGACTTTTTCCTTACCGGTAATATTACCATTGGCAGTATTAGAAAGTGCTTTAACCCAGGTATAACGTTTTTCCAGATCTGAAAGATCTCCGGCTTCTTTCTGAATATTCGTCATGGCCTTTTTATTATTATCGATTTGTGAATGAAGCATTCTCGATACTTTGTCTGCCTCATTTCTCCGGCTTTCGATTTCAGCCTTTTTCTGCATTTCCTCTGCTTTGACAAGTTGACTGCCTGATGTTGCCTGGTTATCCAGATCTTTGATAGAGGATTTAAAACCGGCTACTCTTTGATTTGAATCTGCCAGTTTCTTCTGTGCCTCATCGTAAGCCTTTTTCATGTCAGAAATTGCTTTCTCAGCTGCATGAACTTCCTTTTCAGCCTCTTCTTTGCTTGCAAAACGAAGGTCTTTCTTTGAATCTTCATACCGTTGCTTTCTTTCGCTCAAAGCTGATTTGCTTGCTTCTAACTTTGTTCGGCGTTCTGAAAGATTTTTTTCTCTTTCTTTCAGTTCATTTTCTTTGTCAGGCAGACTCTCTGCCAATGCATCCCGCCGTTTAACATTTTTTTCTTCTTTGGCGATTTCTTCATTGAGCTTAGAGATTTCTTCCTTAACTGCTTTTTGTTCTTTTGAAAGCCGATTCCTGTCTTCATCCATGAAATGAACAGTTTCCGTCCACAATGCCTTAGCTGCTTTGTTTATCTCTTCTTGCTTGCTGTCAAGCTTTGCCTTCGCTTCTTTGCAAGAGCCGCTTTTGTTCTGAGCATCCTTAAGAGCCTCATTCGCTTTTTTCTTTGCTTTATTAAGCATCTCCTCCGTGGGAGCTTTAGCTGATTTGCAGGCAATAAGCGGATGCTCTAATGAACCACATACCGGACAGGGCTTCCCGTCCTCCAGTTTTTCAGCCAGAATGCCTGCCTGTTCATCTAAAAAGGCGCGGTTTTTCGCCTCATAATCCTCAGAAGCCTTTTGAGATGTCTCTGCTGCCTTCTTATAATCCTCCTGCATATTTTTCAGATTGTTGTTAAGATCAGTCCAGTCATCGAGAGAATTTGAAAGTTCTTTTAACTTGGAAGCTCTGTCATTGGCTTTTTCTCTTAGATTAATAAGTTTCTCCCTGCCTTCTCCGGCATGAGATAAAGATTCATATTCATTTTTCAGCTTGGCAAAAGTTTCTGCATCCAGCGTGTACTGCTTCTGATCTGCTTCCAGCTTCTTCTCATAAGCGGCAATCTTTTTTCCGCCATCCTCAATCTCATTTTTTAAGGTTGTCAGAACATCATACCGTGGATATTCCCCTTCAATCCTGGCTTTTTCTTCAGCAATTTTTTCTCTTTCAGGAATCTTCTTTTCTTCATCTTCGAAAGCAGATTTTAAAATCCCATTGGCAAGAAGTTCCTTTTCAAGACCTTGTTTTGCATCAGAAAGCGCCTTCTCAACCTTTTCCCTTTCTTCTACTTTTCCCAGATTATTGTTGACAACTTCCAATGATTTAGCCGATTCAACAAGAGTTTTTTCCACATTTTCAAGATTTTCACTGTCTTTATTGATAAGCTTATCAATAAGATCAAGCACCTCATCTGTAGGAAGAGAACCCTCTTTTGCTTTTTTTACTTCCATACTCAGCACATCATTTTCATCGCAGGCAACACCATCGATGTAAATTTCAATATTTTTCCGTGCCTCTGCGCACTGAGCATTCAAATTTCCAGACTCTGTCTTCAGACGATCCTGTAGATCCTGATAAAGTTTCGTCTTAAAAATCTGGCGGAAAATCTTCTGACGATCCTTTGTTTCTGCCAGAAGAAGTTTTAAGAAATCACCCTGAGCAATCATGGCAATCTGCAGAAACTGACTGCGGTCAATCCCCATAATGTCACGGATAGCCTTATCCACGTCCTTAAGTTTTGTTACAACACGGCCATCAGGATAGGTCAGTTCAGCCTCAGCCTTTTGTTTAGTCACACCCTCGCCACTTTTTTTTGGCCGTTCATAGTCGGGATTTCTTCTGACTTTATATTCCTTGCCGCCATAGGCGAAAATAAGTTCCACTTCAGTGGGTGTGTCAGCCTCCGCATATTTTGACCGAAACATGGAAGGTTCACGGTTTTCACCGCTGCCTTCGCCATACAGAGCATAAGTAACAGCATCAAAAATAGTGGTTTTCCCAGCACCTGTATCACCGGTAATAAGATAGAGACCGCTATTTCCAAGTTTATTTAAATCAAGAACCGTTTTACCTGCATAAGGTCCAAAGGCTGATACGGTAAGCTTAAGCGGTCTCATTTCTCATCCTCCCAAATATTTTCAATTAAATCCTGCATAAAAGCCGTTTGTTCTTCACTCATTGGCTGGTTGTTCTGAAGCTCATAGAAGTCCTTAAAAAGATCCAGAGGGGATTTATTTTCCACATCTGCTGCCCCTTCTATATTCACCTTAGACTGGGTCCGTTTATTATCATAATCCAGCTTCATCATATTGTGATATACCACCCGGAGCTTGCCGATGGCATCCGGTATATCTTCCTCATCTGTCAGGGTGATATGCGTATAATCCTCCTGATAGGTAGTTCCCTCATAAAATGATCGTAAAGTCAGATCGGCATAACTTCCCTTAAGTTCCACCAGATCCCGCTTAGGAATAAGGTCAACGGTTTTGTAGGACACATTTCCCTTTTCTCCCATTTCCACCACGGTAACGGATTTTTGGTCTTTTGCCTCGGAAAATGAATACTTAAGAGGCGTTCCGCAATAGCGGATATGATCCGATCCGCAGTTTTGGGGAGAATGAATATGGCCCAAAGCCACATAATCAAAGTCTTTAAATACACTGCCATCCACATTATCGGTGCCGCCAACGGAGATTTCTTCGGACTCTGAGCGGGCCGCCCCTGTGACAAATTGATGGGTAACCAGGATATTCCGCTTGGCCGGATCTATTTTCATTTGAGATATGGCTAAACGTACAGCATCGGTGTAAGAAGAAATCTCTTCATCACTATAGCGTCTTACATGGGCCGGTTTAATAAAAGGAAGCATATAGATATTGAGCTCTCCATGCACATCTTTCATGGAATAAGGTTCTATTTTTCCACTATAGACCGGTGACATGTGGATACCGGAGGTGTCCATGATACGGGAGGCAAAGGCGATACGTTCCGGCGAATCGTGATTGCCGCTGATAACGAAAACTTCCAGTTTTCTATTGGCAAGCTTAACAAGGAAATCGTCGAAAAGCTGAACCGCTTCGGCAGAGGGAACGGATTTATCGTAAATATCACCGGCAATGATCACAACCTCCGGCTTTTCCTTGTCAATGATGTTGATGATCTTTTTCAGTATGTATTCCTGATCTTCCAGCATGGAATATTCATTGACACGCTTTCCCAGATGCAGATCCGATAGATGAATGAATTTCATTTACTTCCCTCCGTATTAATCTGTTTTCAAATTTATTCTTTATGCTAAAACTTTTATTTCGCTTTTTATGTCATTATAAGCATCCGCCGACCATTTCATGATCCGGCCGTGACTTTATTTTCTTTTGCTTAATATCCTGTCTGCTAATTTCTGAGCATGGGAAAATCCCAAATTTTCCAATTCCCTGCCTGACAGTAATAATGTTTTTTCAAATTTGTTGCACATATCATCAAAGTGCTTCATGGCTATTGACTGACCGATACCAATATCTTTTGCTTCTTTTTCAAAAGATTCTCTGGAAATCTTATAAATATCATAATTACCACCTATGCTGAGTGCCATATTTTCCGTACTGCTCTCATAGATCACTGTGCTGACAATATCATAGGCCGGAGCCAAACGTATTTTCTTCATATCGGTGCTGTAAAGTAAAGACAGATTTTTTATATGATTATCTGTATTACCAACCAGATAATTAAAAATACATATATCCCACAATTTAAGCTGATCGGTCAGGGGATTTGCAGAATACTTAAGTAAAAGATCAAAAGCCCGTTTTAAATAGTGCGCGTTATTTTTTTCATATTTATCTGCAGCCGGAACTCCAAGTGCCTGAGCAAAATCCTCCTGGTGAAGCCGGTATGGAAGTATCAGGTCATTTATACGGCGGGCATTATCCGATATTTTGCGATCATAACGTTCCGTTGCAAAAAGCAGGGTATCTGCATCATTCTCCTCTGATCTGATAATAAAACTTTCCGGAACTTCAATTCCCAGTTTCTTTGCCGTCAAAAGACATAGTTGCTCATTTGTTACGATTCTCTCAAGCCGCACATGACTTTGCTTGACTATGTGAGTGCTTGGTGCACTACCTATAGGCCGATACCAGGCATTATTTTCCTTATCAAGATACAAACCAACTTTTCCGGATGCACCCGTTAATGATAAGTGCGACTTCGTAACTATATCCGCTGCTTCGAAAGCACCTTCCCTGGCAAGTTTTTCCACCTGAGACTTGTCCAGCAATTTATAGTCTGGGCGCACATCAGGATCATCATTGCTCGCAATTTTAACAGCTCCCAGGCATTCCTTTCCCAGTTCCTTCAGAATAGAAATATAATCCTCTGCATCAGAATGAATCCACTTGGCTACACAGAGTCTGGTAAAACCTTCCGGAAGGAGCCCCTCGAAATAATTCTTTGTTCTCATCGGATCAAATTCCACCTCGTTCAAAGGCAGACTAAGGGATATTGCCTTGTTTTCCTTATTGCATAAATAATCATCTGCATATCGAAATCTTGCATCCTTAGTGGTTTCCCCATATATATTTCCCACTTGGACGTTCAAACCATCAATTTCAATCAGAACCTTTAAATCGATCATCCTATCCTCTTCTCTCCACTTTCAAATCCATGCCAAGTATATTGACAAGCTTTAAAACTTTCCCGATTTCAGCTGTCACCTTGCCATTTTCAACATCTGAAATGAAAGTAGTGCTAAGCCCTGTTGCCTGAGACAAATAAAGTTGGGTGATTCCCATTTCTTTTCGTCTTTCTTTTATTGTTTGTCCCAGTAATAATGTATCTGTTATAACCATATCGTTCCTCGCTGTTACAAAATTTCATTTTTTCGAATTTGAAATCATCTTATTTTTCGTCAAAATGCCGCACGGCTATATTTTATATTCAAGCATCTTAATAATGTCGTACGGCTATATTCAATTTGTCAAAGCTACAAAAATGCCGTACGGCATTATTTGCATATTCAGAGTATAAATCCTGCCGTACGGCTATGTCAACAAATCACAGGCTTTTCATAAGCTGCATTTGTCTCTTATGTTGTCAATGATATTTGCGATCCGCTGCTTATACATATAATATGTGTGCTTCACACTAACCAGATACTGCACCCTCGCCCGGTGCCCGGTTCAAAAGTCATTCCATCACCTAAGAGGATAATGGGTTTTCTCTTTAAATCTTATAAATTTTTCCGTCACTATGTCAAAAACAAGACTCTTCACGTTTGACACAAGGCCTTTACGGGTTTAATATTTTATGTATATATTTTTATTCTTACTAAGAGGAGTCATTGTATTATGAAGAAAGATATCGATTGGGGCAATCTTAGCTTTGCTTATGTCCCGACAGAAAAAAGATTCGTCGCAAACTGGAAAGATGGTGCATGGGATGAAGGCGCTTTGACAGAAGATGCAACCGTACACATTTCTGAATGTGCCGGTGTCCTTCAGTATTCACAGTCCTGCTTTGAAGGTCTTAAGGCTTATACTACAGAAGACGGCCGTGTCGTCTGCTTCCGTCCTGACCTTAATGCACAGCGTATGGCTGATTCCTGTGCCCGTCTTGAAATGCCGGTATACCCGGTAGATAAATGGGTCGAAGCTGCAACTTCCGTTGTTAAAGCAAATATCGACTGGGTTCCGCCTTATGGTTCAGGTGCTACACTTTACTTAAGACCTTATATGTTCGGCAGCGGCCCGGTTATCGGTGTTAAACCGGCATCTGAATATCAGTTCCGTATCTTCTGTACACCGGTTGGTCCGTACTTCAAGGGCGGTGCTAAGCCCATCACCATCCGTGTCTGCGATTACGATCGTGCTGCTCCTCACGGAACAGGCCACATCAAAGCCGGTCTGAACTACGCTATGAGCCTTCATGCTATCGTAGAAGCTCATCAGGAAGGCTATGATGAAAATATGTACCTGGATTCCAAGACACGTACTTACGTTGAGGAAACAGGCGGTGCTAACTTCCTCTTCGTTACAAAAGACGGCAAAGTTGTAACACCGAAATCATCTACCATCCTTCCGTCTATCACAAGACGTTCTCTGATGTATGTTGCTAAGGAATATCTTGGCCTTGAAGTTGAGGAACGTCCGATTGCCTTCGAAGAAGTTAAGGATATGGCTGAATGCGGTCTTTGCGGTACAGCAGCCGTTATCTCTCCGGTAGGCAAGATCGTTGATCATGGCAATGAAATCTGCCTGCCCAGCGGTATGGAAAAAATGGGTCCCACAATCCAGAAACTTTACGATACACTGACTGGCATCCAGATGGGCCGTATCGAAGCTCCGGAAGGCTGGATCTACGAGATCAAATAATTAAAATGTCTTTAATCTTTGTTCTAACCCCTTTTATGAAAAATGCTGCAGCAGCGGAAATCGTTGCTACAGCATTTTTCTTTATATCATATATATGGGAAAAGTTAACTTTTTAGTCACTGATATCGACAATCCACTTTGTCGCCCTCTTCTATCAAAGTTATTCGCAATCCGCTCCGCCACTTGTTTATAAAAAAACAGCACAGCGTGTCACATTTCTCCTTTTATTCAATGAATTTCTTCTTCCGGTGATTTTCCATAATGGACCGTACATTTTTTTCAAGGAAGAGTTTATAGACATCAAAGTTAACCGGATCATTCCAGAGAATGACATTATAGCAAGTGGAACTGGCCAGCTCGATAATGGTATAAAACATAAGATCCGGCTCTACAAATTCCTCTCTGTACTCACTGATCAGCTTATCCAGAGAATAACAAAAATCACTATCGTAATCCTTATTCTGTGACTTCAAGGCATTCCGGACGATTCCCCACGAAAGATTCTTATAAATAAATTTAAGAAGAGATGGGTTCTCCGACAGCTGTTCAATAATATCCTTAACCAGGATAACAGCCTTATCTTCCAGAGAAATATCAGCGGGATAATTTTTCAGAGTACTTTCAGCATGCACAAAAAGGCCGGCAGCACGACGACTGATCAATTTCGTCTCCAGTTCATACTTATCTTTAAAATAAAGATAGAACGTTCCTTTGCCCACATTGGCTTCCTTGGTAATATCTGAAACTGACGTCTCTGAAATACCCTTCGTGGTAAAGAGCTTAAACGCCGTATCCAGAAGCTGATTCTTTTTAAACTGTTTATTGTCTGAAATCTTTCCCATTACTTCTTCCAACCTTACTATGCCTTCACGTACGAGCCGACCTTCAGCACTCCTGCACAGCAGACACGCTCCCGCTCCGCTCGTCGAGCAGCGGACACTAAATTCGTTCATCGCTAAAGCTCGAACTCATTAAGTGCCGGCCTCCTCGAGGGTCTGCTTTAGCAGGGGTGCATAGGCCCTGCTCTGTTCGTTCAAACTAACGGAAACTGTACTCATGGCGAGATGTGCGATGAATAATAACTTGAATGGTTATATTTAAGGTTAAAGATAAAAATCCAAAAAGTCAAATCGCAAACTACACAAAAAGCCACGACTTTTTCCAGCTTCCTCATCAAAAGTGACGAAAAACTGACTATCGGTCATTTTTTATCACCCAATCTCTTGACCTTTGTCCCTTCTTTTGCTAAATTCTTCTTTGCATAAATGACCAACGGTCATTTTTATATACAAAAGGAGGTTTAAAAGTGAAAAGCTTCTCAAAGGGCGTTGTAAAGTTCAGAATTCCGATACTCATCTTAAGCATTATCCTGCTTATCCCGAGTTTTTTCAGCTTTGCAGCCACAAAAGTCAACTATGATATTCTCTACTACCTGCCGGATTCCATCGACTCCATGAAAGGTCAGGACATCCTGCTGGAAGATTTCGGAAAAGGTGCTTACGCCATGTTCATCTGTGAAAACATGGAAGACAAATACGTCAAACAGCTTTCCGAAGAAATCAAAAACGTGGATCACGTTGCCAGCGTCTTAAGCTACAGCGAGCTCTCCGATACCATCCCGTCTGAAATTTTGCCGGATGAGATCAAAGATGTCTTCTATTCCGAAGACGGCGAAGCCTCGATGATGTTCATCTTCTTCGACACCGGTACATCTTCCGATGAGACCATGACAGCCATTAAGGAAATTCGTTCTTTAGGCGGTCAGAACTGTTTCCTTTCCAGTATGTCCGCTGTTGTTACCGATACGAAGGATCTGGTCAATTCTCAGATCTTCTGGTACATCCTGATCGCAGTTGTCCTCTGTGTCATTGTTTTGGCCATTACCATGGATTCCTTCCTGGTGCCCATTCTTTTCATTCTGGATATCGGCTTTGCCATTATCTACAATTTGGGAACCAACTTCATCCAGGGCGAGATTTCCTACATTACCATGGCTCTGGTAGCTGTCCTGCAGCTGGGTGTTACAATGGACTACTCCATCTTCCTGTATCACTCTTATAAGGAACAAAAAAATTATTATTCCGATAATAAAAAAGCCATGGCCGAAGCCATTACAGCAACCATCGAATCCGTTACCGGTTCATCCCTGACAACCATTGCCGGTTTCATCGCTTTGTGCTTCATGAGCTTCACCTTAGGTCTTGACCTTGGTATCGTCATGGCAAAAGGTGTCCTCATCGGTGTTATCTGCTGCGTCACAGTTCTGCCTTCTATGATCATTGTATTTGATAAGCAGATCGCACGGACAGCCCACAAACCGCTGAATATCAAACCGGATAATATCAGCAAGAAGATTACAGCTCATCCGATTATTCTCTTCATTATCATGCTGGCTCTCTGGGTACCGGCCGTCATCGGTTACAACAATGTCCAGGTTTATTACAAGCTGGACTCCTCGCTCCCCACTTATCTGGGCAGCGTTCAGGCCAATGAAAAGCTGAAAGAACATTTCGACATGAATTCCATTTCCATGATTTTAGTCAGCTCGGATCTCTCCAGTAAAGAGACAAAGGCCATGACAGAAGAAATTGAAAATGTTGAAGGTATCTCTTTTGCTCTTGGACTTGACAGTGTCGTTGGCTCTTCCTTCCCGGATGAACTGGTACCGGAAAAGATCAAAGATACTCTTGAATCCGGTGATTGGAAGCTTCTCCTGGTTGCTTCTGAATATGAGGTTGCCACAAATGAAGTTGGTGAACAGTGTACAGAGCTCAGCAATATCATCAAGAAATATGATTCTAACGGTATGCTGATCGGTGAAGCAGCCGGCACACAGGATCTGATCACTATTACAAACCACGATTTCAATGTTGTCAGTGCCGTTTCCATCGGTGCAATCTTCGTCATCATCCTTCTGGTTCTTCGTTCCATCCTCCTGCCGGTGCTTTTGGTCATCGTCATCGAGCTGGCGATCTACCTCAACATGGGTATGGCCTTCTACACAGGAACCACACTGCCCTTCATTGCTTCCATCTGTATCGGAACCATTCAGCTGGGTGCCACTGTTGACTACGCCATCCTGATGACCACCCGTTATAAGAAAGAAAGAATAGGCGGTGCTGATAAACACGAAGCTGTTACCATTGCCCTTTCAACATCCATGCAGTCCATCTTCACAAGTGCTTTAGGCTTCTTCGCCGCCACCATCGGTGTTGCGATCTACTCTAACGTCGATATGCTTTCATCCCTCTGTCTCCTGATGGGACGAGGTGCTCTGATCAGTTTCGTCGTTGTTATCCTCTTCCTGCCTTGTGTCCTGATGACCTTTGATAAAGCCATCTGTGCTACAACCCTCGGCATGAGAAAGCTTGGCAAAAAACACGCACTTAAAACTGCTAAAGAAGAATCGTAAAGGAGGTTTCAATTAAAATGAGACGTACAAAAAATATTACCCCGCATGTTAAGAAAATCATCGCCCTGGCTGCTGCCGGCGTTGTCGCTACTTCCACTGTTGTTGGAACCGCTTCCGTTAAGACAAGTGCTGTCGAAACAGCTGATGATGCCAATGAAAGCGATGAAGAAGTCCTGACCGAAACAGCCAAGGAACTTCTTAAGACCACCACAAAGAGTGATGTCAACGGAAAAGAAGAAACCGTCTATGTCATCGATGATGCTGACGGCAATAAGAACCAGGTCATCGTCAGCAACTGGCTGAAAAACGGCGATGGCGCTGACGATCTGGTTGATAAAACAGATCTGACCGATATTGAAAATACAAAAGGTGATGAAACCTATACTGAAAATGAAGATGGCACCATCACCTGGGATGCCCACGGCAATGATATCTACTACAAAGGAAACTCCAGCGACGAGCTTCCGGTTAATGTTCATATCAGCTACAAGCTGGATGGAAAAGAAGTTACAGCTGATGAATTAAAGGGCGCCAGCGGTCATCTGACCATCGAATTCACTTATGAAAATAACGAAACCAAAACAGTTCAGCTCAATGGCGAAAACGTAAATCTTGCAAAACCCTGTGCTGTCGTTTCCGGTCTTCTCCTTGACGGCGAAACATCTTCCAACGTTACTGTTACAAATGGTAAGGTTGTCAATGATGGTGACCGCAACATCGTTGTAGGTCTGGCCGTTCCGGGTATGCTGGGCAATCTTGATTTAAGCGATCTTGACGACGATGCCACAAGCAAAATTGAAGAACTGCTTCCGGAAACCGTAACCATCGAAGCCGATGTAACTGATTTTTCCATGAGCGGCACAATTTCACTGGCTACTTATGACGTTCCCCTTTCAAGTGATCTGGACAGCCTTCAGAGCAAACTGGATGAATTAAAAGATTCTGCCAACACACTGCAGGATGGTGCTAATCAGCTTGTTGATGGCGCTGCTTCCCTGAAAGATTATCTTGGACAGTTAAAGGATGGCACCGATACCTTAGCTGATGGTACAGGTCAGCTCTCTTCTGGTGCTGATTCTTTATCCAGCGGTGCTTCCCAGCTCTCTTCCGGTACTGAAACCTTAAAGAATGGTGCTGACTCCTTATCCAACGGTGCTTCTCAGCTTTCCGAAGGTTTGAACCAGCTCTCCACTTCTGTTTCAGCTCTTCCCTCCGGTGCTAATCAGCTTTATGCAGGTGCCCAGAAACTCCAATCTGCTTTAAAGAGCGGTAACTCCAGCAGTGTAGATACCTATGGAGTCTATGAGGCTGTCACAGCCATTGGTAATGGTGCTGACCAGTTAAAGAGTGTTCTTTCCTCTATCATGTCTGGTGCTGAACATATTTCAGCCGGTGCACAGCAAATTGCTGCCGGTGCTAAGAGCGGCAGTACTGATCCGAGCACCTATGGCATCTACGAAGCTGCAACAGCTCTTGAAAGTGCTCTGACAGCAACCATTGCCAACCTTCAATCTTCTTTAACAACTGCTGCCGGAACTCTTAATTCCGCAACCGCCTATAACAACGCTGCTGCAGGGGCTGTTCAGGCTCTTGTTGATGCCAACAAGATTACTGCCGAAGAAGCGGCTGCTATCACCGGCAACATTACTGGAGCGAATACTGTAGTTTCCGGCGTTCAGTCAGCCTTGGCAGGTACAAGCATCGATACAACTCAGATCACAGCTGTTATCACGGGCATCAAAAATGGATCCGAAACAATTTATAACGGTGCTCAGTCCATCGCAACAGGTGCTAAGAGCAACAATACAGAAGATACATCTAAATACGGTCTTTACGAAGCAGCCGCTGCTGCTTACGCCGGAGCCAATACACTGTCAACTTCAGCTAAAACCTTAGCTTCCAAGATTGATTACATGGCAGGAAGCGAAAATATGGGAGCCCTGGTCGACGGTCTTGCTTCCCTCAACTCACAGAGTTCACAGCTGATCAGTGCAATCAGCCAGCTCTCCAGCGGTGCCAACTCCCTGAACTCCGGTGCTTCAACTCTGGCAAACGGAACAGCTACCGTAAACAGCGGTGCTTCTACTTTGGCTTCTGGTGCAGCTACTTTAGCAAGCGGTGCTTCTTCTGCAGACAGTGGTGCTAAGAAACTTTCTTCTGCAGCCGCTCAGCTCCTTGAAGGTGCCGGCACCCTTTCCGATGGCATCAACACCCTGAATGAAGATGGCATCTCAAAGATCGTTGATCTGATGGGTGATAAGGCTACCAAGCTTTACGATCGTCTCCAGGCTATCGTTGATTATGCTCAGGAAGACAACAGCTTCTCTGGTGTTACAGATGGTACAGACTGCAGCGTCTCCTACATCTTCAAAACTGGTGAGATCTCCGATTAAGCTTCAAAGTAATTTCGAATCGAACAAAACATTAAGAGCGGGACAGCTTAGCTGCCCCGCTCTTTTTATGACTTTATCAAGGATATTCGCAATCCGCTCCGCTACTTGTTCATCACAATACAATAGATTCACACTAACCAGGTACTGAACTTGACCCCAGCAATTCAAGAGCCGCCCATGCCCCTTGGGTTATGGGTGGCTCTTGAAAATTTATAGACACATCCGCTTATCATTCTTCATTATAGAGACCGAAAAAGTTCCTAAGCCTTTAAAGGACGGCATGAAGGAACGATGCCGGGTCTTGTCAAAAAGCTTATAGGTCGTCAGGATCAGAGCCGGCATGAAAATAAATACCGTTATAAGACTGATAGCAACACCCTTGGCCAAAGCCAGACCAAGGTCCGGACCTATACCAAACTGCATCAGGCACAAGGCCAGAAAGCCGATGACAGTGGTAAGACCACTGGAGAAAATGGATGTGGTAGACATAGTCAAGGCCTGCACCATGGGCTTGCAGATAAGACTCACCACCAGAGCAATCAGAAAGATGATCAGGATCAGCCATCTGCGTTTGACTATTTTTGTATAAAACCTTGTCATTAATTAAATCACTCCTCTTTTTTTATTTTCTTTTACTTAAATCAATCAGAACGCTGTTAGCTTAGTGAAAAGAAAAAATAAAAAAAATGGTCAAATGGTGGTGATTTGTGAGGTAAATGTTGTTAAATCGCCATTTACCGGACAAATGACCATCATTGACCACTAAATATTTTACCGGACAGATGGTGAGGAAAAATTTAAACTTTCTTAGCAGGAGTGCATAGATCGTGCTCTGTGAATCGAAATAATCAAAATATGAGGTGCCGTATGAAACATGAAGAATCAACTTTGAAAACAAAAAAAGCCCTCGCGCTTT
The DNA here is from genome assembly GCA_963607995.1 of Oscillospiraceae bacterium. Classification (GTDB taxonomy): domain Bacteria; phylum Bacillota; class Clostridia; order Lachnospirales; family Lachnospiraceae; genus Chordicoccus. The sequence goes on from CAVDGK010000010.1 coordinate 21,037, forward strand.
CGCTCAGGCATTTTATGGAAAAGAAACCTCTTTCCAAGATCACAGCCAGTGAAATTATCGCAGATTGCGGTGTCAATCGAAAAACATTCTATTATCATTTATCTGACCCTTGTTTTGCAGAATTCCCTGCCCGGGGTTCTGAAGAGCGCGGCTGAGGAATTCTAGAAAATTTTTATATAGATTCTCTCAAAGAAACCGCTCTATGAAATATATGATCAAAACACGAACTCTTTTATAACTCTTTTGTCCGATAACATCTTCATAGTCCCTGATATGGCATTTTTATAGGAACAGCTTCGTAAACCTTATAGTCAGGCTGATGGTGCAAATTACGCTTTTTATTTTTCAGATTCGCTTAGGAATTTAATGCAGCTGTGAGCAGCTACATTGCCCTCTCCCACAGCCTTTGTATACTGATAGGGCCGTCCCGTACAGTCTCCGGCTGCAAAGCAGCCTGGGAGATTCGTTGCCTGAGCGCGGTCCACCAGGATGTGGCCATCCTTAACTTCAAGTC